>CAYWSS010000504.1:0-4770 GCA_964460505.1 uncultured Caldilineaceae bacterium
CCTAATAATGGGTGTGAATAAAGCCCAAATGGACTTTTCCGACAAGCTGCTAGGTTGAACAATCATCCAAGGTATATCTACAATTACAGAAATGAGGATTAATTAACTGTTCTGTTTCTGCGTACCCAAGGGGCATTATAATATTGCGTATTTCATACTGCGTATTATTTCCTCATTTACGCAATACGCAGTACGCAATATTATGACATTTTTAAGTGAGACAGTTATTTAATCCCTGCTCCATATTAATAATATTGTCCGACAACTCTCGCCTGGTCAACCGGAATTATTATTTTTTAAAAGTACTACATAACACAAGCTGTTTCCTGTGTTTTATACATGTTATCGGACATGTGGCTATTTAAAGGCCCGCTGACATTTACACCAAACAACAAAAATAGTGCGGTGAAGCCGCAATTTGCAAGATAGCATAGTTACGGCCCCCCGCACTTTTATTATCACAAAAAACAGTTGGAGTAAAACAAGAAAATAGTTAGAATTATATTAGAATTAAATCTTGCTATCTTGTTACACCAACGCTTCCCGCAGATCTACCGCCAGCGACCGCACACTTTCCGGCGATTCGCCGGCCCGCTTCACCAGGGCGCTGCCAACAATTACGCCATCGGCCACCTGTGCCACCGCACGCGCTTTTGGCCCATCGCCAATGCCAAAACCTACGGCCAGCGGCAAAGCGGTTTTTTCCCGCACCCGCGCCACAAAATCGGCCAGCCCGGGGGAGAGTTTACTGCGGGCGCCGGTTACGCCGGTCAGCGACACCAGGTAAACAAAGCCGCTTGACTTTTGGGTTACGACATTAATACGATCTTCGGTACTGGTGGGTGCCAGCAAATATACCAGGGCCAGCCCCTGAGACTCACACAGCGATTCCAGCTCCCCCGCCTCTTCGGGAGGCAAGTCGGGCACGATAAAACCATCCACCCCAGCCGCGGCGGCGTCTTCTACAAATTGCTCCAGGCCGTAAGCCAGCATCGGATTAACGTACCCCATCATCAAGGCCGGGGTGTCGATGCCCTGTTCCCGCAGCTCGCGGGTCATGGCCAGACAATCTTTTAGGGTGGTGCCGTTTTCCAGCGATTTTTGGGTAGCGGCCTGAATAGTCGGCCCATCGGCCAGCGGATCAGAAAAGGGAATGCCCAACTCCAGCAGATCGGCCCCGGCATCTACCAGCGTTTTAATCACGTCTAGGCTCTCCTGCCGCGAAGGGTAGCCCATTACGGCGTAGGGCATAAAAGCCGGATGGCCCTTAGCAAATGTACTTTTAATGCGATCAATGCCACTCATTTAATCCTCGCTTATTTTCTCAGGCCCAGATTTTGCTGGGCCACGCGCAGCCGGTTTTTGGCAATGGGCCGGACCCGTTCTGCGCCTTCTTTGAGTACCTGTTCGATGTAGCCGGGGTCTTCGGACATTTGGCGATACCGCTGCTGGATTGGTTCCAGAGTGGAGATTACCGCCTCGACCACTCGTTTTTTGAGCGCACCATAACCTGACCCTTCAAACTCTGCCAGAATAGCCGCCCGGCTGTCGCCGGTCATGGCCTGATAAATGCCCAGCAGGTTGGTAACGCCGGGTTGATTTTCACGGTCAAAGGCAATTTTGTTGAGCGAATCGGTAGTGGCCCGCATAATTGCCTTTTTCAGCGCGCCGGGCGGATCCAGCAAGCCCAGGCTGTGCCCTTTTTTGTCGCTGGATTTGCTCATTTTGTTGGCCGGTTCGTCCAGCCCCATCACCCGCGCCCCCGCTTTGGGAATGAGCACGTCCGGCACCACAAAGGTTTTGCCGTACAGGTTGTTGAAGCGCTGCGCAATATCGCGGGTCAGTTCCACGTGCTGTTTCTGGTCTTCGCCCACCGGCACGTAGTGAGAATCGTACAAAATGATGTCCGAGGCCATCAACACCGGATAATCAAACAGGCCGGTGCTGATGCTCTCCTGCCTGGCGCTTTTGTCTTTAAATTGCGTCATCCGCTCTAACCAGCCCATAGGCGTAACGCAGTTTAGCAGCCACGTCAACTCAGAATGGGCCGAAATATGGCTCTGAAGAAAGATGGCGCAATGTTCCAGATCGAGGCCGCAAGCCAGGTAAAGCAGCGTTAATTCTCTCGATTTTTTGTACAATTCTTCCGGGTCTTGTGGCACGGTCAGAGCGTGCAAATCCACGATGCAAAATACATTTTCGTATTTGTGCTGCTCGGCTACCCAATTTTTAATGGCTCCCAGATAGTTGCCAATATGCAGGTTTCCGGAAGGTTGAACCCCGGAAAAAACACGTTTTTTAGATATTTGGTCAGTCATGTTTACCTCTGTGTCGTTTTTTGTAGTTTAGGTGAGTGATGCGTATTGCGTATCTTTTGTCCTGTGCTTACGCAATACAAAACACGCAATATGTTGAGATTGCCATAATCTGAAACTCCGTACTGTTATCCCAGTTCCCGCATGATTGTATCCAAATCTTTATCACCGCGCCCGGACAGGTTAACAATGATCAGGCTGTCTTTGGGCATGGTTGGCGCTCGTTTTATAACTTCGGCTACGGCGTGCGCTGACTCCAGCGCGGGGATTATCCCCTCCATCTCACTGAGTACCTTCACCCCCTCCAGCGCCTCGTCATCGGTGGCGTAAGTATACCCCGCCCGCTCTTCATCACGCAACCAGGCGTGTTCCGGCCCCACCGAGGGATAATCCAGCCCGGCGCTGATGGAATGGGTTTCGGCAATCTGGCCATCGGGGGTTTGCAGCACAAAAGATTTGGTGCCGTGCAGCACACCCAGCCGGGCTTCTACCCCGGTATCTCCCTTGGCCGGCGGCGCAAATCGAGCCGCGTGCCGGCCACTTTCGATACCGCTGCCGCCGGCCTCCACACCCAACAAATCGACATTCTTGTCATTGAGGAAGGGATGGAACAGCCCGATAGCGTTTGAGCCGCCGCCCACACAGGCTACCAACATATCGGGTAATCGCCCTTCCGCTTCCAGAATTTGGATGCGGGCCTCACGGCCAATTACGCTCTGGAAATCCCGCACGATGGTGGGATAGGGATGCGGCCCCAGCGCCGAACCGAGCAGATAGTGGGTGGTTTCCACATTAGTTACCCAATCGCGGATGGCCTCGTTGATGGCATCTTTGAGGGTGCGGCTGCCACTGTTTACCGGACGCACCTCTGTGCCGGCCAGCTTCATCCGAAAAACATTGGGCTGCTGGCGGGCAATGTCAACCACGCCCATGTAGACAATGCACTCCAGCCCTAACAGCGCGCAGGCGGTGGCGCTGCCCACGCCGTGCTGACCGGCTCCGGTTTCGGCCACAATGCGTTGCTTGCCCATCCGCCGGGCCAGCATTGCTTGCCCCAGCGCGTTGTTAATTTTGTGCGCGCCGGTGTGCGCCAAATCTTCCCGCTTGAGGTAAATTTTGGCTCCACCCAGATAGTTGGTCAGTCGCCCGGCGTAGGTCAGCGGGGTGGGGCGGCCCACATACGTTTTAAGTAGATGGTCAAGCTGCGACTGAAAGGCCGGGTCCGCTCTGGCTATCTCGTAAGCATCTTCCAACTCTGCCAGCGCGGGCATCAGTGTTTCGGGCACAAACTGCCCCCCGTACGGGCCAAATTTCCCTTTTTTTGCGTGTGTTGCTTCGGTCATCAAATCCTCCATAAATTTTTCTGGCTGCGGATCACGTTTTTAAATGCAATGTTCAGCCCTCAATACTTCTCACCGCTTCAATTAACGCTCTCACTTTGCCGTGATTTTTCTTGCCTTTTTCCCGCTCCACGCCGCTGCTCACATCTACCCCCCACGGTCGAACAGCAGCAATGGCCTTGGCCACATTGTCCGGCGTGAGACTGCCGGCCAGCATAATATTGTGTTCGCGGGCAACATCCGCCGCCATTTCCCAATCGGTAACGTGGCCGGTGCCGCCGTACAGCCTGGGGTGGCAGGCGTCCAGCAGCAGGTCGGGGAGGGGAGGAGCCGGAGTGGTCAACGATTGCGGCCTTTCTACAGAAATACTTTTATTCATTACTAATTGATAATTACTCATTGATTTTTCAGCGTCCTGCATAGATTTTGGCCGCAGCGCCTTGTAGCCCCGTCCGGCAAAATGGGCCACAACCTTCGGCGGCTCATCGCCGTGCAACTGGGCTGCATCAAGCTTGCAGTAATCCAGAATATGCTCAATCGCCTCAACCGGCTCATTCACAAACACGCCGACAAAAAGAGGCATCGTATTGCGTGCTGTGTATTGCGTATCTTCTGTAGCTTTGCCCCGTTGCCCCCCGGCTCCCCGGCTCCCCGTCCCTTCTACTTCCCGGCTCAAAACCACCTGTCCCACAATCTCCCGCACCACCTCCGGCGACACGTAGCGGGGGCTGGGTTCGTAAAAAATAAAACCCAACAAATCCGCGCCGGCCGCGGCGGCCACCTGCGCGTCTTCAAGATTAGTAATGCCGCAAATCTTTACTTTGCTCATATCTTAACACTCCAAATTGTCACATCGCCCCGCAAAAAGTATACTAAACAGAACTATTGTTATATTTGCTTACGTTGCCACCTGCGGGTTCAACCCCGGGAGTAGGAAGTATGGAGTTTTCGCCTACTCCTTACTCCCTCTCTACTTCCCCATCTCGAAAGGAGGCAACTTTAATCCCTGGCCCCGCAAAAAATACAATGACAGTAACAGCCGAACAATTACAGACGCTCAGTATTTATGTTCCGCCCGCCGTTGCCCGGCAATCATTTAGAAATCCGCAGTGGCA
>CAYWSS010000505.1:0-4758 GCA_964460505.1 uncultured Caldilineaceae bacterium
GGTTCCGGCTATCGTGGTTGTTGTGGGTGCCCGCCCAGTTGCCGCGCCTGTTCCGGCTGTTCTACCGCCCGTTTTAAAAGAGGCTTGCCAGACTGCTGTCCGCCCGCCATTTCGGTGCCGGCGCTAATCAACGAATAGGCAACTTCAACCAGAACCCCATCTCTATCCACCAATGGAGCCGGAACTTCTTCCACAAATGCCACGCCTTTTTTAATCAGAACCTGTTTCACTGAAAACTCTCCGGCCAATCTAACACGGCCCGCAATTTTTCCACGCGGAAAACGGGCCACGACCGGTTGACATCTGCCTCCACGGCTATCTGTGACTCCAGGCAGGTCAGATAGATTATTTCGGCCAAATCACCGTCTGCCTCAATTGACACAGTATCGTAACCGGCGGACTTAACCTCGGCCAACAGTTGCTTGGAATCCTCACGGCAGAGGCGATACCATTTAAACGACATCTGCATAAATTCTTTGGTTAAGCGGGTTTTTTCGGTGATGCCTTGGGGGGTTAGCAGGTATCGTAACCGCCGCCGCTGCATTTGAGTAGCTTTTACATACCCTTTGTTAATCAGCCGTTTGATGTACCAATTTACACTGCCCACCGCCACGCCAAGCTGGGTGGCCAGATCAGCCTGGGTGATATCAGGATTTTCGTCGATATGATTTAATATTTGGAGATCGTAATTTTCTGAGGTTCGCACAATTTTTATAATCTGAACGATTTAAACGTTCAAAATTCAATAACTGAATTTCAATGGTTGAATTATAAACCGGCTGAACGAGAAAGTCAAGGGGTTTTTGTGGCCTTTGGTAAAAGAAAAATGAAAGGAATGGCGATCATGGATACTATTGCGCTCCAGAAATAGGCCGAGCGTAATCCAAAACTATCGCCAATCAAACCAAGGAGAAATGCAGCCAAAGGGCGCGACAGGAAGGCGATTGACAGGTACACCCCGTTTGCCAACGCTCTGTTGTGGGGCATCTGTTCTTGCACAATAGCCAGGATCACCGGCGCGGTTGACAGCGAGGCAAACCCCAGCAGCAATAACACGGGAACCAGCAGCCACCCTTGTATCGCCAGGAACAGCAGCATTAGCAGCGATGAGCTGGCTGTGCCGGTAATTAAAATGGTGTTGCGCCCGACCTTATCGCTTATGATACCACCGGCTAACGCGCCACCAACGCCGGCCAACTCCCAAATAGAGAGCGAAGCGCCGGCTGCCCACAAGCCGGCCCCTTCCATATTCATAAAGGTGGGCAAATACACGGCCAATGCGGTCAACATAACCTGCCGGGGCAAAACAACGCCAATCAATGGCCCAAACAGCCGTCGAGCCGCCGGCATCATTTCTTCAAGGCTTAAGCGCGCGCCGGATTTGGCAGAAATGTTGCGCAACCGCCAGTATAATACCAGCGACGCCATCCAGCCAAGAAGCATAATACGGTACATTCCGCTCAGAGTCCAGGTGGAAACAGCCCACACCGCCAGTAAAGGGCCAACCGCGCGCCCCAATTCTCCGCCGGCCATGAACAGGCTCATCCCTTTGCCAAGCTGATTGCCGGAAATACGGCCGATCATAGCCGGCGCGGGCGCGTGAAACGCGGCCACACTAATGCCCGCTACAAACAACAATATCGCCAAACTCAGGTAGTTTGGCGCTAACCCCAGCGAACTCATCAGGGTGGCTGTTACGGCCGGAGCTAAAATAATAAAATAGCGCAGGCTTAATCTATCGGCCATGTAGCCAATAAAAGGATTGAGCAAAGCCGGTATTTGCGTAAATCCCCATAAAAGCCCGGCCAGCGTTAATGATATCGAAAGTTTGTCAATAATCAAAGGTAGCAGAGGAGCTACAAACGCGGAGTAAGTGTCGTGGACAAAATGTCCTCCACCAATGGTTAACACTTGTTGGGCTTGAAATTCGTTTTCGCCCGCTTCAGCAGTAAGGGTATCTTTAACTGGTTTTAACATTGATATCCGGTCAGGTGTGGGAGGCAGGGGATCACTTCGCCAATTATCTGTCTACAGATTCCCGCTGCGCCAAAATTTTTTTCCGGCGAAGTTTCTCCCCTGCCCCACCCGGCGGACTAAACCGCCACCACATTAAATGCAATACCCTTCAGTCCCGTACTCCTACGGTTATTGCATTAATGTTGGCTAACCAATTGACGATTGACAATTTGCGCCGGCAACGATTTCAATCGTTAATCGTAAATGTGTACTATCGAAATACGCCTACTGCAAATCTGGGCGAAACATCTGATACTTGCCCTTCTAAAGAAATTACGGCTGTACCCGTGTTTCCTTCGGAATCTATGCTGCCAAAAATCAATCGCCCTTCGTCCACCCACCCCCGCAAGGTGCCAACACTGGCGTCGCTGAACAACGTCCGGGCATCCTCCAGAAAGGGGGGTGACATCACGGTAATATATCCGGGATTGGGCAGCGGGGTGTCTTCTTCCCCGGCCGGCCGGGCCAGTGTGGCAGAAACAAACGCCAGGTCACCGTTTGGCCCAAATAAGGTTTTCTCCACGTAATCCGTTCCCGGAATATCCACCAAATTTACTATCTCCCCCGCCCGATTGATAACCTGAATTGTACCGGAGGCTGGGTTGACAACTGTATACACGCTGCCGTCCGGCGCCAGGCCGGTAATACAGACCGGATTTTCTTCTGTGTCGCAGGCATAAACCAGTTCAGAGCCGGCCCTACCGGCGGGCGCACTGTACAGCGTATCCAGACGGCCGCTAAAGGTGGGGCCGCCAATATCGGGTTGCAGGGTATAAAACAAGGTGCTGTTATCGGCAGATGAAAACTGAATGGGCGAAACAAAACGCAGGTCATCATTTTCAACGCCGGCCAGCACCGTCACCTGCTCAGAGCCATCAACATTAGCAACCCAGAGATAGTTTTGGTAAGTTGGCGGTTCGGTTTCCAGATTGATTGCCGTATAAGACCAGCCAATTTTAGAACCGTCATCAGATACCGCAACTCCGTAAGGCCGGGGTTCTTCCATGGCTACTCTGGTAAATTCCAGGGGCTTTTGCCGGCCGTCCGGCCCGAGTTGCCACACCGTTACCGTTTTTGCTTCAGAATCCGCCACCGGATAAAAAATATTGCCCGCCGCGGTTGCTACGCGCCCAAACGGGGGATGATGCAAGGCAACCTCACACGTAGTCTGGCTATCCACATCCATCAGCGAAATATTTCCTGGATTTTCAAAATTGAGCAGCATCACCGCCGGTCGATTGACATCCGGGCAAATTCCGTTGGCTCCAACAGCAACCGGCACCGGCGTAGGCATTGGTTCAAGCTTCGGTTTGGGCCGCAACTGAACCAGCAAGCCGTTGACCCAATCATACATCATTTGCTTCTGAACATCGTCGGCCTCGGTTTGGCCGGTGCCGAAAAACGTTAAATCGGCAATTAAGTTGTCCGCGCCTGCCGCGTTATCTTCTGCGTGTATCTGGAATCCTGCCAAATCTTTGGACCACGTTTTTAAAGACACTCGATCCGTTTGATTCAAGGTGCCGCTGTTCTGCCCGGCGGCGCAGTTGTTTAGCGCGTAATCGCCGTTAGCGTTAAGAAGCAGCTCATCACAAAACCCAACAATGCCGCCTTCAATATTAAAGCTCAAAACCGGGCCGGTTTGCGCTTGCGCCGGCGTTTGGGCTTGCTCGCCGGAAACCGGTTGGGCATTGCTCTCCCCCGCCGATTCTGATGAAACGTTGTCTGGCAACGGCGCCGCATCATCTGCCCGTTCGGTTAAACCGCCACAGGCGGTCAGAGAAATCGCAAAAATAAGGGAAAGAATCGCAAATCGAAAGATCATTCAACAGTCACCTGTTAACAAAAAATAGCTTAACATGGCGCGGCAAGCCGCAAATTAACAATGAATAATTAACAAATGATTCTCGCCGCAAAGTGTAACGCAAATGTTGCAGGGTAATACTATATCACCATATTCAATTCTACCCTAGCTTTATGTAAACTGCAACTTTATGTCAAATTTCGTGTGGGTGTAAACGCCTTGTTTTTTACCAAATTCCAGATTTTTCAATTCAAACCCAAGGCTATTGCAAAGCCGGTTGGCAAAATAATTGACTAATGGTACGAAACCGGCGAGGAAATAATTCTTGATATTGAGGGCACATTTTTGAAATGGCTGTTGACGACAGCAAAGCTATCGAAATAAGACCCGGCATGTATGATTAGTAACCGTTCACCCCCCTACCAGAATTATGTCATTCCCGCATGCTTTTAGCGGGAATCTATGCATGCAGTCTGTGGATTCCCGCTTAATACGTGCGGGAATGACAGGGGGCTGAATGGTTACTATGATTATATGGTAACTTTTAAAGACTCGGGGGGCGTTGGGGCAGAGGGGCAAAAAACCTGGACGGTGAAGGCTTACAAGTGGCGCGTTCACTAAAGAAAGGAACGGTTTCTTAATGATTTGTCAGGCCGGCACAATTGTAGTAAACTATCTAACTAACCCTGCTGCTCTCGTGATGCTCCACGCGTCTTGAGCCAACATTTCCTTGAATGGGAGCTGTTGTTTTAGAGGGGATGTGGTAGCCCTCGAACGGGCAAGGCAAAACCTTCTATTCAGGCTTCCACCTGCGTTAAAGGCAGGTTCAAGGACAACTGGTTTGCACACGGTTCAGCGGGGAGAGCGAAGTTTACGCGGTGTTGCTTTTTATGCACGCCGCTTTTTTTATTCAATAATCAACGTCGTACAATTGCCACAAG
>CAYWSS010000506.1:0-4747 GCA_964460505.1 uncultured Caldilineaceae bacterium
GATGAACTCACCCGGCTTAAACTGCAGGCGCGGAATCTCGTAAGCATTGAGCAAAATCTGCCCGCCAAAATTTGCGCCGACCGGCGTTCGGGAGCCGCTGCTGACCACCAGCGTCACCAGGCTGCGATTTGCCACCAGCGAATTCGGCGGAGGTTCCTGAGCCAATATTTGCCCCGGCGCTTCCACGCTCCAATCTTCGTATCGCTGCGCGACCAGGTCTAATGATTGCAGTAACGGTTCTGCCTCTTCAACCCGCATCCCGACCACATTTGGCACTTCAATGAGGGCAGGCCCCTGGCTTAACACCACCCGCACTGTTGTGCCCGCGTCAACTACCGCGCCGGCAGCCACCGATTGGCGCACAATGGTAAACGCCGGCCATGTGGGGTGAGGCACCTGGCCTTCAACCTCCAGCCGCAATCCTAAATTTTCCAGGGTTGCTGCTGCCTGCGCCTCTTCCAGGCCAACTATATCCGGCATTTGCACCTGCCCCGGAAGCACTCCCTGCGGCGGGGTTGGATTGTTTACACCGGCAATATTGGCGTAGGCATCAAAGGCAGCCACAAAGAGCGGCACCAGCCCCAAGACAGCCACAATGGCCACAATGCCCAGCAGCAGCATAACAAAATCAAAGCCCCCCGATTCGCCGGCTGCGGGTTGGGGCGATTTAGAACGGCGGGGCGGCGGGCCTTTTCTGCCCGGCGCCGCCGGTGCACCTCCTTCTAATGGAGAACCCACCACCGCAGAAATTGGAGCCTGCTGCGAAGTAAGCGTCAGGCCGCCCTGCTTGTACATAATCAGGGCTTCGCGCAGATGGTCGGCGGTTAAAAATCGCTCGTTGGGGCTTTTGGCCATAGCCGCATCAATGATCCGCGCCAACGGTTCCGGGATTCTTGAATCAATTTGATCAACGGGAATGTGCGCTTCGTAAATTTGCTTGCGGGCCACATCCTGATCATCCACCCCCACAAATGGCTGCCGTCCGGTAATCATTTCGTACATAATTATGCCAATGGCGTACACATCGGTGGCCGGCAAAACCATATCGCCCGAAGCTTGCTCCGGGGCAAAATAGGCGGGCGTGCCCCACACCACGTCACCGTCATCCAGCGAGCTTTCGCCCAGAGCGCGCGCCAGACCAAAATCTGTAACCTTGGCCCGGTTATCTGTGGTGATCAAAATGTTGCCGGGCTTTAAGTCACCGTGAACCAGACCGGCCCGGTGGGCCGTACCTACGGCAGAACAAACCTGAATGGTGTATTCAATGCCCTGCTCAACCGAAATCTTGGTTTGCTCAATAATCTTTGTGCGCAAATCCGAACCGGCAATCCACTCCATAACAATATAGGGGCGGCTGTGGTATTGGCCAAAATCGTACACCGCCACAATATAATTATTGTTCAACCTGGCTGCGCTCTGGGCCTCACGGTGAAAATTTACCAAAAAGGCCGGGTCGCGGGTAAATTGCTCACGCAGCACTTTTACAGCAACCGCACGCCCCAGCGACATATCCTGCGCCTGGAAAACCTCGGCCAGGCCGCCTTCGCCTATTTTTTTTACCAGTTGATACCGATCGTTGAAAATTACAGGTAGCTGCATAGTCTGTTCCGGTGGGGAAAATAGTCTCCCTATTTTAACGCAGTTTAGCCCCTACACCAAACCGGGTTGCCAAAAACTGTTTTGACTTGGCCGCAACTTTAATCTACAATCAGCCTAATAACGAATGAGCGAGTCAGCGAATCTGCGAATGTACGAAAGAACGTAAAAAGCCGGCAGATTCGCTCATTTGCAGATTTTTAAATTGAGGAACCAACTATGAGCAACGCATCAGGAATATATCTGGATCACGCCGCTTCAACCCCCACCGACCCGCAGGTGGTTGAAGCGATGCTGCCCTTTTTTACCGAAACCTACGGCAATGCCTCGGGAATGCACAAGCAGGCCCGCGCCAGCGCCCGCGCCATTGCGGATGCCCGGCGCACCGTGGCTAATGTTTTGGGATGCGTCCCCAAAGAGGTGGTGTTTACCGCCTGCGGCACGGAAAGCGACAACATTGCCATCCGGGGGGTGGCCTGGGCCCGGCAGCAGGCCGAAAAAGGCAATCACATGATCACCACCCCCATTGAACACCATGCCGTGGGGCACACCATCAAGCAGCTTTGTGAGCGCTTTGGCTTTGAGCAAACGGTGGTGCCGGTGAATCAGTACGGCGTGGTTGACCCCGCCGAGGTTGAGGCTGCCATCCGGCCCGGTACGGTGCTGATTAGCGTAATGTACGCCAACAACGAAGTCGGCTCGCTGCAACCCATTGCCCCAATTGGGGCAATGGCCCGCGAGCGGGGAATCCCGTTCCACACCGACGCGGTGCAGGCCGCCGCCTGTCAGCCGCTAAAAGTGGACGAACTCAATGTTGATCTGCTGGCAATTTCCGGCCACAAAATTTATGCGCCCAAGGGCGTTGGCATCCTGTACGTGCGCAAAAATACGCCGGTGCTGGCTCCCCTGACCGGCGGCGGGCACGAAAACAAACGCCGCCCCGGCACCGAAAATGTGCCGTACATTGTGGGTATCGCCACAGCACTGAAACTGATTGACGCCCATCGGGAACAAGAGAATTCCCGGCAGGCTGCGCTGCGCAACAAGCTCATCAGCGGCGTGCTGGACAGCATTCCCGGCAGCCAACTTACCGGCCACCCCACTCAACGGCTGCCCAATAACGCCAGCTTTGTATTTGAGGGCTGCGAAGCCGACCCCATTTTGATGCACCTGGATTTGGCCGGTATTTATGCCGCCAGCGGCAGCGCATGCAGCACCGGCATGCCCCAAGCCAGCCACGTCCTCACGGCGATGGGGGTTCCCCACGAGTTGGGCTTGAGCGCACTGCGTTTGAGCGTGGGTCGCCAAACTACAGAGGATGACATCGATACCGTGCTGTTCGTGCTGCCCGAAATTATTCAAAAAGTACGGGCCTTGTCACGACAGGGACTATAGCCGGCAATCTGAAATCGTAAATTGTAGCGAGGTAGTAGTGTTCGGAGTGAAGTGCCCGTAAACTGCAATGTGTTCGATTGGGGTTCTGTCCGGTTTTTCTGTTTTTGATAATAACTTATACGTATCTTTTTAATAATCCGGGGCTAAACACCCTTCGACAGGTTCAGGGTGCGTATCCTGAGCTTGTCGAAGGATGCCTCCCCCTACTTTTTGAGAAGATACGTAACTTCGTTCATTGGAAACCCCGGTTATCCGGCCATCATGCTGATTATTCTGTCGCTGGTCATTGCCTTTGTCGAGGCGCTCGGCCGGCAGGCCAACCTGATCCGCTGGTCGATGCTCTTTTTCTGGGCGCTGCTGGGGTATCGACTCATCATTTCGCTGTTATACACCGTCTTTGGCAGAAATCAGGTGCGCCCTTATCAACGGCAGATACTGACCCCCATTTTCTGGCTGCTGGTTAGCCTGTGGGTGCTGAACACATTCATCAATTTGTTCTCACTGGCCGATGTGGAGTTGTTCCACCCTGTTTACCGAAAGCAAATTTACGCTGGGGCGATTTTTCTGGCTGGTGCTGGTCCTTTACTTTTTGTTTACCTTTGACTGGCCGGCCCAGGAAATTATTCTGCGGATGATCGGGCCGCGCAGCCACGTTGACACCGGCACAATTAACGCAACCTTAACCATTGGCCGGTACGTGGTTTTATCGCCGGCCGTACTCATTATCTTTCGTGAGATCGGCTTCGACCCAACCTCGCTGATACTGATTGCCGGGGGCTTATCGGTGGGGATTGGCTTTGGGATGCAATTGATCATTTCCAACTTTATCAGCGGGATTGCGCTGCTGTTTGAACAATCGCTGCGGCCCGGTGATGTGGTGGAGGTGGGCGGTATTCTGGACACGGTTGAAAAGTTAAGGGTGCGAACCACCACTGTGCGCACCTACGACAACGTCGAGATGATTATCCCCAACGAAACGTTTTTTACCTTGGCTGTTACCACCTACACCCACGACAGCCGCATCACCCGTGTTTTGTTGCCCGTCGGCGCCAGTTACGGTAGCGACCCGCAGCAGGTCATGAACATTCTGAAAGATGCGGCGCAAAGACACGGGCTAGCAGTCTGTCGGAGAAGTCGGCCCCATCGGTAAAAATGCTCTTCTTACCCCTGTTATTAGGCCAAAACAGGGTGATTTTGACCTAATAATGGGTGTATATAAAGCCCAAAAAGACTTTTCCGACAAGCTGCTAGTGCTTAATGACCCCGCGCCCAAGGTGTTTTTTGAAAATTACGGCGACTCAAGCATTGATTTTTATCTGGCTATCTGGGTAGACGACCCATCACACCGCAAGCGCGTTTCCAGTGATTTACGGCTAATGATCTGGAAAGAGTTCGGGAAACACGGCATCAAAATTCCCTTCCCGCAGCGAGATTTGCACATTCGCAGCGCCATTCCCGCAGAAATATCGAAAGAAGTTCTGCGTAGCGAGACCCCGAAATTGGGAGCGACCTCAAAAATGTAACATCAGCAGATGCTAATTTTATAACAGCCAATTTGAAAATAGGCAGTTCCGCAAAACCCGGCAGGTTACAAGTAGCCGGCATTTAAAATAGACATTATACCAATTAGTCTTATGTCACCCGGAAAGAGCAGGACCTACGGCAGAATTAAAGGATTTTTAGCCTGTCATTCAGAAAATCCGGTATCGTTTCATTCGGCCAAAATGAAGCAAAAGACAGGTTTACAATTTTCGCC
>CAYWSS010000507.1:0-4746 GCA_964460505.1 uncultured Caldilineaceae bacterium
AGGCCAGCTCGCGCGCGCGCGGCTCGAGGACACGCCCACTCGGGTCCTTGTCGAGGAGGATTCGGCAGCCGTTGACGAATCGGCAGTTACCGAAGGTGCGGAAGAGGGCGCCGCTGACGTAGATCAAACACAGCCGGAAGAAGACGCCAGCGCCGACGAATCTGTCGATACAGCCGGTGGTGAAATTGCTGAAGGCGAGGTAACTGAAGGTGAAGTAACAGAACCGGAGGCCCCCGAAGGCGGAGTGACAGAGCCTGAACCTTCCACAGACAAAGCAGGCACCGAAGATACGGATGAAGCCGCCGGTGAAGGCAATGAAGTGGATGCCGGAGAGTCAGGTGAAGCCGGAGAGGCTCCACCGCCTTCTGCCCCCCCGGGGGAAGAAGAGACAACCATTATTGTTGTTACCCCGGTACCCGGCCCCACCGCCACACCCGCTCCCCAGGACCAGGATACCGAGGCTGCCGCCGGTTGCAATGAGAACAGCCCGCCCGTTTCCAGTGCAGGCGGCCCCTACGAGGCCATGATGGGCAAGGGTCAGGCCATTGTAACCTTTGATGGCAGCAGCTCCAGCGATGGTGACGGCACCCTTGAAATTTACGCGTGGGTGTTTAGTGACGGCGAATCAAGCACCGGCGTCACCTATCAACGGGCTTTCACCAAAGAAGGCAGCTACCAGGTTACACTTACGGTAACCGACAACTGCGGCGCCACCAGCCAAAGCAGCGGCGCTATCACCATTTTGGCCGCCGCCCCGCCGGACACGGATAAAGGTGATGGCGAAGACTCCGACTCGGATACACCGGAACACGAAAACGGTGATACCGATAATGGCAACAATGATTATGCTGCCCCGGCTCCAACTTTGGGCCCGGCCCTGGGCACACAAGGGTTCTGCTACCGGGTTCAACCGGGCAACACGCTCTCCGGCATTGCCTGGAAATTTGGCGTTCAATTGCCCGACCTGGCCTTTGTTAACGGCGTCAGTACAGAATATTACGTTATTGCCGGGCAGGGGTTATTTGTGCCGGTGGGCATCATCAATCCCCACGGGCCAAACATTTATCAGGTTCAACCCGGAGACACCATGCCCAGTCTTGCCTACCGGTGCGGAATGACCGCCACAGACCTGGCCCACGTCAATAGAATATCACCCGACGCAACCCTGACCCCCGGGCAGATAGTCACCATTCCACCGCCCTGGAGTTATTAATCCCGGTTCCGGATTTTCACACGCCCCGAAAACAAGTTGTTTCGGGGCGTTGGTTTTCAACTGCTGATTTTACATAAAAAATGAGAGATACTGATGGAAGCAACTCAGGATAGAAGACGGCTGATTTTGATCATAGTTGTTGTAGTGCTTTTGGTATGCCTGGTTGGCGTGTTGCTTTTTAACGTTTTTAGAAACCGGGGAGGCGGCGATGATGTGGCCGGCGGCGAGCCTCCCACAGCAACCGTGGCTCCGACAGAAGCCCCAACGGAAGAGCCAACAGAGAAAGCCACCTCCACGCCAACGCCTGTTATAGAAGAAGAGGAACCGGCTCCCGAACCCACTGAAGAAGTAGACTCTGCTGCTAAAGAACCAACGCCTACAGTTCCCCCTACAAAAACCCCCACGATAACCGCAGATGCCGGCGCTTCAACCACGGTAAAGATGGTAGAGGTAGAAGTTACCAAAATTGACGAAGTTCTGAAAAATGGTGATTTTGAAGAAGGGTTTGGCGAAGATGGCGTAGGGCAGGGGTGGCAAAGCTTCAAAACCGGCAGCGCCGTCATCAACTTCTCTCCCGAAACAGCCGAACCGTTTGTTCACTCCGGCAGCAGCGCCCAACGCATTAGCATAGACCAGGCGTACGAAGCCGACCAATACGGCGGAATTTTCCAGACCGTAGAAGTTATCCCCGGCAAAACGTATACTGTTACCCTGCACGGCCAAATTCGTAGCGGGTTTGGCAGCGTAGAAGCCAGCAGCTACGGGTATCGCATACAGATGGCTATCGACCACGCCGGAACGCAATTTTGGCGCAGCGTGACCACAACCAACTGGATTGAATTGCCCTGGCCCGAACAGCCGCTGGACAGTCCCGCTGTAACATTTTCAGATTACAGCCTGGAGATTGTTCCCCAATCGAAAAATATAACATTTTTTATCAGAGGGTGGAGCAAGTGGCCCAATGCCGGATTGGCAGAGTACACGCTGGACAGTATGAGCATTGTTGGCCCCGTGGCAACGGTTGAACTGGTGGCCGTAGAAAGCAGTATGCCGGGTACTGAAGAATCCACGACACCCCCGGCCGGTACCGCAAGTGAAGGCAACGGAGCTGCCGTAGATAAACCGCTCCCCGTTACCGGCAATGGAGATGACAACACCCTGTGGTACGACCCTCGATTTTGGGGGGCCACGCTGGTCTTACTGCTTCTGGCTACCGGCGCGGTTTACCGGGCCAGATGGTATTGGTAACGCAGAAAATCAAAAAACAGAAAAAAGGCCGGCCTGGTTAGGGCGGCCTTTTTGATTTTATCACATCAGCAAGCTACTCGTCCAGCAAATACACCGGTTCCTGATAGTAGCGCACCTCGCCCTTGTCCAGCTTCTCTAAAACCAAATTATACAGCCAGCGATTTTTCTTGGTCAACGAATTGTCAGATTTTAGATAATTGAGGTCTGCATTCAGGCGCAGTACCCTATCGGGGATGATGAATCGAGTAATTCCGGCCGGCAAAACCCGCCCTGCCCGCGCAATTTGCAGCACCTGCTCCACGGTATATTCCGGAAAAACAACCAGCGCTCCAAAATTAGAAAACTCATTCTGCAAACTGGCAATATCCTGATTCAGCGTGCGCGACACGTGGCCGGCGGCAATGTATTTTTCCGTCAGTTTGTTTAACGCCTGCAAATGATTTACACCCGATGCAGCCAGGACCAAAAAAACCTTGTCCTCATCAGTGTGAACATAACACAGCCCGCCATACTCAAACATTTCATCCAACACCTTCTGAGAATTACTTTCAATCAGAGAAATCTCAGGAATGGTCTTTAATAAGCTAACAAATTCATCCGGGTTCAGGTTGCGGACCGCGTGATACCAGGTATGCAAACTTAAGCCTTCTTCTGGTGAAACCACTTGCACAATAATGTGAGAAAATCCCAGTTTCTTAAGGGCCGTCACCCGGGTAGCCCCATCCAATACCACATATTGGTCTTCCTGCTGCACCACAATGGGCGGGTTGCCCAATATCCCATCTTCATTCAAACGGCCGGCCAATTTTTCAACGCGCTGGAGGTCTACGTTTTCATGGGGCACAACCTTTTTCAGGAGTACCACTTGCAGAGAGAGCGGGTTTTCCATCTCATCACGGGCCAATTTAATGACATCGATAATTTGCTGAGCTACAGACAGAGCGGCCGTACTTTGGGCATCTTCGGTGCTGGCCGCAATGTGAGGCGTGGCAATAACGTGGTTGTGTTGGGCCAGTTGGCTGTTAACCGTCGGCTCTTTGGCAAATACATCCAAAGCTGCGCCGGCAATCAGCCCTTTATTCAGCGCTTCCAACAGGTCAAATTCGTCTACCACGCTGCCACGGGCCGTATTTATCAAATAAGCCGACGGTTTCATCAGGGCCAATTGTTGCAAACCAATCAGCCGCTCGGTTTCTGTCCGGGCCGGCACGTGCAATGAGACAAAATCAGATTCCTTGAGCAGGTCATTCAGGTCAACAGCTTCAACCTTTGCCTCCAAATTTAGTTCCGGTGTGGGGCGGCGCTGATTAACCAGCACCTTCATGCCAAACGACTGGGATCTGATGGCCACTTCTCGACCAATGCGTCCAAAGCCAATAATGCCCAGCGTTTTACCCACCAGGCCGGTGCCCATTAGTTTGCTCTTTTCCCAGCGTCCCTCCTTCATACTCAAATCAGCGCGGGGCAGACGGCGGGCCAGAGCCAAAATCAGGGCCAGGGTGTGTTCGGCAACAGCACGAGTATTTACATCGGGGCAATTAACTACCTTGATTCCACGCTTCTGGGCAGCTACGACATCAATATTATCCAGGCCGGCTCCGGCACGACCAATTACCCTCAACCGGTCAGCCCGTTCAATTGCATTTTTTCTGATTTTGGTGGCGCTGCGTACCACCACCGCCTGATAGTTGCTAATTACAGTCAAAAGCTCTGTGGGAGACATGCCTGTTTTTACATCAACGTCGGCATACTCTTTTAACAGGTCAATCCCAACATCGGCAATCTGATCAGCAATTAACACGCGGGGACGCGGTTGTTTGGGCTTCATTGTTCAAAACTCCTTGAGAAAAATTTGTGCCGGGTGCGCACGTGTGTATTTTGTTTTAGTGAAAGGCGGTTCACTTGTCAACTTATTATGCCAACACGGGTGTATTTCACTGTTTTGGCAAATTCACCAACGTGTCGAAAATTCACCTATTTCAAATTTACCGGAATGGGGCGCGCTGCCCAGCAATATCCGCACCTTTGCCCGGGCCTACACCTGGACGGCCATCCACCCCACCTTTGCCTTTTTCATCGCTATTCTCGGGTTCAACCTGTTTGGCGAGGGCATGCGCCGTCTTATCGACAATGTTGGGGTGCGGGTAACCGGGCTGGTAAACCGGTACACGGTGGCGGCGGCCATCCTGATGATGCTGGGATTTAGCTGGGCCCAACAAAATACCGGGCTGATTGTAACTACTTACCCCCCTCTAACTCCCCCCTCCTGAGGGGGGAGGACTTAA
>CAYWSS010000508.1:0-4740 GCA_964460505.1 uncultured Caldilineaceae bacterium
TCAATGGTGTACGACTGAACCGATGCCAGCGCGGTCAGATAAGCCTGTTCCTGCGCCATCACATTTTCTTCGCACATACTTTGCGTGCCGGTTAAGCCGCTGATGGAGATGTCGTTGCTGTTTCCAGCCATTTTGGTGCTGGTGTACGTCCCGCTGTAGCTGTTGCAGCCGGACGAGCCGCTGACCGTGCCGTTGACAAACTGGGCCGTGATGCTGGTATCGGGCAGGGTGCCGTTTAAGACCCACAGGGTGCCTTCAAATGGAGGGCCGTCGGGTTCCGGAGTGGCTGTCGGTTCCGGTTCGGGGGTGGGTTCAGGTGTTGGCGGCTCAGATTCCGTCACCAGGATGCCTTGCAGCGTGTTGTTACTGTTGCCGCTTTCGTCGGTGACAATGAGCACAATCTCGAAGCCGCCCGGATTGTTGTAAACATGCTCCACCACGGGGCCGTTGGCTGTATTGCCGTCGCCAAAGCGCCATTCGAAGTTAACAATGTTGCCGCCGTTGCCCGGCTGCGAAGCCGAGCCATCAAGCCTGACCGGCACGCCCGCTTTGGTCTCTTGCGGGGCGTTAATGACGGCGGTGGGCAATTCAACCGGCTCATCTTTCTCGATGATGGTGATTTGCATTGAGGCGCTGTCGCTCAGATCATTCTGGTCGCGCACTGTCAGGGCGACGTTGTACACGCCCGGCGTGTCGTATACGGTAGTGGCGCTCACGTCCGGCCTGTCGGCCATGGCGCGGGTGTTGCCAAAGTCCCAGGAGTAGACCACAATCGGGCTGCTGCCGGGGACGGAGTTGCCGCCCTGGAAGGTCACTTCATCGCCCACAAAGGCCTGGCTCGGCCCTTCGATGACGGCAGTGGGGCCAACATCTACATCTTCTTCCACAATCTTGATTTGCATGGTGGCCGTGTCGCGCAGGCCGTTTTTGTCGGTCACGGTCAGCGAAACATCGTACACGCCCGGTTCGTCATAAACGGTGGTGGCGCTCACGTCCGGCCTGTCGGCCATGGTGCGGGTGTTGCCAAAGTCCCAGGAGTAGACCACAATCGGGCTGCTGCCGGGGATGGAGTTGCCACCCTGAAAGGTGACTTCCTCACCCACAAAGGCTTTGGTTGGCCCTTCGATGACGGCGGTTGGCCCTTGTTGCGGGCTGCTGTTGATGGTAATCGGGCTGGTGGCGGTGCTGCTCAAGCCGCGATCATCAACCACGGTCAGACGAACATTGTACACGCCGGGCACGTTGTAGCTGTGGCTGGCTGTTTCGCCCCCGGCAGTAACGCCATCGCCAAAGTCCCAGTTGTACTGCACAATCGCGCTCTCAGATTGGGAGGCGCTGCCATTGAAAGTTACCTCAACCCCTACCTGCGCCTGGGTCGGGCCGGAGATAACGGCAGTGGGCGGCAAGGCCGGAGACGGCGGCTGCGAAGCCACAAAGTTGAGCGCCTGCTTGCCCTCATCGTACACCACTTGCAGGGCATTGCCCACAATGTGGTACTGGCCGGCGTTATTCAGCCCCAGGAAATAGGCCTGCTCCATTTCGGCCACGCCGTCGCCGCAGAAGGCCTGGGTGGTGGCGGGTAGATTGGTTTTGATGCGAGTCAGGCTGGCGGCGTAGGTGGCGCTGTAGCTGTTGCAGCCGGTGCCGCCGGCCACAATACCCGCCGGTGAATTGGGTGCGCCGTCGAACACGGCAGAAAATTGCGTGCCCTCAAATGGGAGTTGAGGATTGGTAATATCGCCGTAGGAGGTGAGCGCCCAGTAGGTGCCTTCCAAATCGGTGCGATTGGCGCGGAAGGTCAGCACGTTTTCGCCTTCGTTATAGAACAGCCTGAGCTGGTCTCCCAAAACCTGGAAGCGGCCCGCGTTTTGCAGCGCCCCCAGAAAGGCTTGTTCAGCATCCATCCCCACGGGGCAGGCCATCAGGGTGGTAATTGCCGGGCCAAAGGTAAGCTGCCTGAGTTCCTGCTGGTAGGTGGCGCTGTAGCTGTTGCAGCCGGCAGACCCGGAAACATTGCCGCCGTTGCCTTCTTCACCGGCTACAAAGAGGGCGGTGATTTCAATATCGGTGGGAACCGGCTGCTGTAAGCCGGGCGCGCCGTACGATTCCAGCGTCCACAGTACGTTTTCCAGCGGCAGGTTGGCGGAGGTGAAATTCAACACGCCGGCCGGCCCGGTCATTTGCAGGTACCGGCCGGCAATCCGGAAGGTTTCGGTGCTGTCCAGCAAACTCAGGAATAGTTGTTCCTGCGCTCCTCCCACGGCGCAGGCCATGCGCGTGGAAATGGGAGCATTAATGGCCATCTGCGCTTTCTGAACGGTGTAATCGGCCGAGTAAGAATTGCAGCCGCTAAAGCCAACCACGGTGCCGCTGTTGGTTTCCGGCTGACCGGTGAACACGGCGGTGAGGGTGGTGCCGGCCTCGACCGATTGCAAATCTTCCGGGTCGCCGTAGCTGTGCAGTACCCACTGGGTGTTTTGCAATTCGGCTTTGCCCGGCGCAAAGAAGAGGGCCTCTTCGGAAAACAGCCCGCTTTTGGTGGTAATTTTCAGCAGGCTGTTTAACATAATTTCGTAGCTTTCAGCATCGGATAGGGCGGACAGGAAGGCATCTTCCTGCTCCATGCCGGTGGGGCAGGCTTTGCGGGTGCTGGCCGCCGGCCCAATGCTCATATCGCCGTCATCGCTGATTTCGTAGGTGGCATTATAATTGTTACAACCACCGGAGCCTGTCAGCGCGCCATCTTCCAGAAATTGGGCTGTGGTTACAACGCCCGGCTGCACGACGGTGGGATTCTGGACATCGCCGGCAGCGACCAGCACCCACAGGGTATTTTGCAGCGGGGCCGGCAGTTCGATACCGGCAAAGCGGGCCGCGGCCCGCATCACGGGGCCGGCTTCGGACAGAAGCTTGGGCAGGTCCTCTTCACTGGGAATGCAGATGGTCCAGCCCGGCTCAATGACGTCCGGGTTTTCGATGTTGGGATATTGGTCATCCGGCACGGCGTTGGACAACACCATCAAAGCTGGATAGGCCAGCGGGTCGTTTAGCGACTTTTCAGCAATCTTCGACAGCCAATCAGAGTCTTGAACGACATATTCTTCTTCACATTCTATGCTTAATTTTGCGTTCGGTGACTGGGCTGCCGGGGTTAATGGAACAAACAGGGTGGTCACAGCAAGCACCGCCATGGCAATTATTAGCTTTTTCACAAGACTTATCTCCTTCGTATAGTTAATTTTTGACATCAGTTGAATTGACTCCATTTTTATTTATACGCAGTGGGGCAGATAATCCTTGACCCCAAAATGCGCCTTATAGACACAGTTCGAGAAACTGATTCAGGTTGGCAATCATGCGGTTCATCTTTAATAAATTTTGGGGTGCAGAGCCACTGGAACATGAGCGTCACGTATTATAAACGACTGTTGTGAAAAATCAAACATGGCGATGTGAGGGATTCAAGGGGAGTAAGTTGATTGGTTACAGGTGGCAGGTTACCTGCCACCTGTAACCAATGGTTTACCAAACGCGGATTGACGGGGGCTGCTTCATTTTTGGGGTAGTGCGGAGTGCAAAAGCATGCTTTTGCACTCCGCACTCATTGAGTTATGTGTACTGCCGTGTAGTAGTGCGTCTATTTGTACAAGTTCAGTGAACTCGTCGCTTAGGTAGCCCGGTCGAAAACCGGCCACAGCGCCGGGGTTACTGAACCTGCGCGTCTACTTTGCTTGAGGGTGTAATTTCTGCCGGATACAGGTTGCCAGTTCTTTTAATCTGACCGGTTTGCGCCGGCCATCAGGCAGCGTTCTTCATCGCCGGGCATCGCCAGGGCCTTGGTCAACTCCTGGGTGCGCTCCTGAACTTTTTGCTCCAGTTGCCTGGTCAATTCCCGCAATTGCAAATGCGTGTTGACCCTGATCAGAACCTCGTTCTCCTGAAGCGGTTTGGTAATGTAATCAACAGCGCCGGCCTGGAAGCCTTTGACCATGTGTTCGGTTTCGGTCAGCGCTGTTAGAAAAATCACCGGAATGTCTCTGGTTTCCGCGTCTGCTTTCAAGCGGCGGCAAACTTCAAACCCATCGATTCCCGGCAGCATCACGTCCAGAAGAATGAGATCGGGTTGGGTAAATTTGGCTCGTTTTAGCCCAGTCTCGCCTTCCTGCGCAATTAAGACCACAAGCCCATGATCTTCCAAGAAATTACCAATCACCCTCAGGTTGGTCGGATTGTTATCAACAATTAAAATTGTTTGTTCCTGATTTAAAGAACGGTTTGCAGGGGTGGGGGGTATTTTCATGCTTGGTGGTGAGCCGTCAGGATCGTGACAACTCCCGTGAAAAAAGTCGTTACGCTTCGCGGTCAGTAGTCAGTAGCCGGATTTTCATTTCCGATGTCGTCCCGATAGAAACGTCCGACTCCCAACGATGTTATTGTGAAACAACGACAAAGTTCGTTTTTTTAAATTGGGGTAACTACTTACCCCCCCTCTAACTCCCCCCTCAGGAGGGGTGAGGACTTAACTTCCCCCCTCGATTCGGGGGGGATTGAGGGGGGGGGTAAAAACGGCAAAAGGGCGCTGCTATAGCGGTTACAAAGGTGTGTGCCTAAGTAGTTACAAATTGGGCTTGTGATTTAACCGGTAGTAACAAATCAGAATGTGGCAATTTTGCCGAGATTTGGAGATTATACTGAAAACAGAATGAGAACGGAACTTTTTGGTGATGGTTCGTTATGCCC
>CAYWSS010000509.1:0-4733 GCA_964460505.1 uncultured Caldilineaceae bacterium
AACGGCAAAAGGCCGCTACTATAGCGGCTACAAAGGTGTGTGCCTAAGTAGTTACGGATTTTTATCCTGTCATTCAGAAAATCATGCTCTACACGACGGGGACAAAAGCGCATTTCAATTAAATCGATATAATGTCTATTTTTTGACAGGACCTACGGCGGGTCAAGTTGAAGGGGTATACGCTACTGAGTATCGGCCCCTTATTTTTAGATGCTTACTGAGTGCCGGCAAGCGTGGCCAGCAAGCCACAGTATCCTCCTTTAAAACCAATCGCAAATTCGTCTGGTTCAAGCTCGCAGACGCTCGTTTCTTGAATCGTACAGCGTATCCGGGGCTACCTCAGCCGGTACGCGCTCGTCGAACACCTCAACTTCGACTTTGGTTCCAGGCTCGGCCAAATCTAGTGGCAAGTAGCCTAAGCCAATAATTTTACGCACGGTGTAACCGTAAGCGCCGCTGCGTACCCGTCCCGCAACCTGGCCGTTAGCATAAATTGCTTCACCTCCGTAGATGATACATGATGATCTATCCAGAGTAAGCGTGCAGAGTCGCCGCGTTAGACCTTGCCCCTTAATTTTTATAAGGGCGTTGCGGCCGATAAAATCACCCTTCTCTAACTTCACCGCAAAGCCCAACCCCGCTTCGTAAGGATTCTCGTCCGGGGTAATGTCGGCGCTCCAATAGCGATAGCCCTTTTCCATACGCAGTGATTCCAGGGCCTTATAACCAACCGGCTGGATACCAAATTCTTGCCCCGCTGCCATTAAGGTATCCCAAAGCCGGACGGCCTGATCTGGCATAACATACAGTTCCCAGCCCAATTCGCCGGCATAGCTGATACGCTGTGACCACACGCGCACACTGTTTATATCGATAGTCTGAGCGGTCATATAAGGGAACGCCCCCTTGGAGATATCGCAATTGGTCACAGTTTGTAGTACATTGCGGGCACGTGGCCCCCACAAACTGGCGCAAACCCAATCGTCGGTTACATCTTTCACTGAAATCGAGCCGTCATCGGGCATATGCATTTTAATCCACCCCAGATCATTGGCTGTAAAAGCAGTGCCGGTGGTGACCCGAAACTTCTCCCCGGCTAGCCGGGCAATTGTCAGGTCACTTTCGATGCCGCCCCGGTGGTTGAGAAATTGCGTGTAGGTCAGGCTGCCCACTGGTTTGTCAATGTTGTTGCCGGCCAGTCGTT
Source organism: uncultured Caldilineaceae bacterium (assembly GCA_964460505.1). Lineage (GTDB taxonomy): Bacteria > Chloroflexota > Anaerolineae > 4572-78 > J111 > J095. The sequence continues at coordinate 1,205 of CAYWSS010000509.1, forward strand.
GCAACAGCGACAGAGCGCCGGGACCATACACGTCAATCTTACCGAAGGAGGTCATATCCAACAGTCCCACGCGCTCACGAACGGCCTGACATTCTTGCCCAACTTGCTCAAAGTAAGGCGGAAGGTTCCAGCCCCAGGCTCGCTGTTCAGCCCCGGCCTGCCTTCCGGCCTGACCCGGCTCAAAATAGTTGGCCCGCTCCCAACCATTCTTCTCGCCAAAGACCGCGCCCAATTCCTGCAACCGGGAATTAAGGGCGCTGATACGCAAGGGGCGTCCCCCCACATTTTCATCGGTGGGGTAACGAAGATAGTAGTAATATTTGTATATCTCGCGGGCGCGCTCAGCCGAATAGCGCAGATCGGCGTAATGCAGGCCAAAACGTCGAACGTTCATTTCATGTATGTCAAGGGAAGGTTCCCCCTCGATAATCCATTCGGCCATAATTTTGCCCACGCCGCCCGCCCCGGCAATGCCGTTCAGCGACATGCCTGCCGCCACATAAAAGCCGCGCAGGCCGGGCAGCGGCCCCAGACAGTAGTGGCCGTCGGGAGTAATGGCCTCCGGCCCGTTGACCAGCTTGATGACTTCTGCCTGTTCCAAAACAGGCACGCGGCGCATCGCGCCGGCCATCAACGAATCAAACAAATCCCATTCCGGGGGCAGGAGTTGCTGGGTAAAGTCCCAGGGTACTCCCGCAACGGACCAGGCTTTGGGGTTCAACTCAAAGCCGCCGACAAGAAAGCCGCGCACCTCTTCGCGGATGTAAACCAGGTTGTCCGGATCGCGCACAACGGGTGTTGCAAGGGGTAACTCGTGGCCGGGAATGGGTTTGGTGGTTAAATATTGGTGCATCAGGGGGGCCATTGGAATGTTAGCCCCAACCATCTCCCCAATCCGGGAAGCCCACTGCCCGGCGGCATTGACCACAATTTTAGTTTTGATGGGGCCGTGGTCGGTATTTACCTGAGTAATTTCACCCTGCGGGGACAGCCCGATGCCGGTGACACGCACGCCGGTGTGGACCTTGACCCCCAACTGTTTAGCCCGGCGGGCAAATTCTGTGGTGATGCCGTTGGGGTCCAGATAGCCGTCATCGGGAATGTGAACCGCGCCGTAGAGACTGTCGCCGGTCATTTGGGGAAAGATGTCCAGGGCTTCGGCAGGCGGGATAATGCCAACATTCAGCCCCAAAGCTTTGGCCCGGCTGACATTGCGTTGCAAGGCTTTAAGCTGGTCCCGGCTGGAAGCCAGGCGCAAGCTGCCCACTTGATGCCAGCCCAGCGCATCGCCCACTTCGGCCTTGAACCGGTTGTAAAGGTCGATACTGTAATTCATCAGCAGCATTTGAGCCGGAGAGGTCCGAAACTGGCTGACCAACCCCACAGAGTGAAAGGTGGTGCCACTGGTCAACTCGCCTTTTTCAACCAGCATTACATCGGTCCAGCCCATCCGGGCCAGATGATAGGCAATGCTGCATCCGGTGATGCCACCGCCAATTACAACAACACGCGCTTGAGTATCCATAAAATTCCCTCCTGAAACAAATGATGAATGATGAAATTTTGTTGATTCATCATTCATCGTTCATCATTTTCTCTGTCTCTGTCTGCGGTTGCGCCTGTCACGAGTCCGGGCAGATTTCGGGGGTTTCCAACCGGGCGGCGGCAGCGAGTCGCCGGCGACCAGACCTTCAAATTCGGCCCGAATGCGGGCGTCAACATCGGGCGAAAACACGGCGGGATTATCGCGGGTCAGAATTTCACGGACGCGCCGTATGGCTCGGGCCTGGGCATCGAGCGAACCGTTTTCTTCCCAGGTCTGGCGCGGGCCACGGTCGGCAATTTCGGGCAAAAGGGCGCAGGTTTTCATCCGTTCCAGAGTGTGCGGCTTATCAATGTACATGCCGGCCGGGCCGGCCTCGGCAATTAAATCCAGAGCCATATTCTCCCGGCTAAATTCCAGGCCGCGCTTGACCCGCTTTATCATCCCGGCAATTTCATTGTCAATGGCCATCATCGCAAAATCAAAGGTCATAATAGCGTCAATCAGACCGGCCATATTTAACAAGTCTGAGCCGGCCAGCATAGAAGCCATTGGTGACAGGCTCTTTTCAAAACCGGCCTGGGCGTCAACAACTTTGGCGTTGGTCAGGCCAACGTAACCGGCCGAGGGCACGTTGTAGAAACGGGCCAGTTGGGCAAACCCCATTGCCAAAATCCCGTTTTCAATGCCGCCGGGGGCGTAAGCGCCGGTACGCATATCGGCCACGGTGGGCAAGGCGCTGTAAACAAGCGTTGCGCCGGGTCGGATCATCTGTTTCAGGGTAGCCCAGGCCAGGAACTCGGCATTGCCTTGAGCCAGGGTTCCCAGTAAGGTCAGGGGGGAGGTTAACCCGGCATTGGGCACAATGGTGGTATAGCCGGGAAAGCCTTCTTCAGTCAAAAACATCAGCAGTTCTGTCGAGTCGAAATCCAGGGTGAGGGGTGAAACAACCGCGCAATAGTGGTGGGTAATCAGGGGTCGCTCCCGGTAAGCAGCCTCACTGCCGGCTGCCAGAAAACCGAGCTTCAGGATTGATTGGGCCTCGGCCACATTGGGAACGTTACCCCGCACCGGTTTGACGGTGTTTTTCAAAGCCGGGTAGTAGCGGGAGAGGCTGAAGTGGCCGGGGAGGGCGTCGTCGCACAGCACAGAAACCGAGAAGATGTCCAGCGCCGGAAGCTGGTTAAAAAGATGGGCAATGCGGGCCATATCATCGGAGCAGGCGCGTCGCTCACGTTCGGTGACCGGGTCGATGATGTTGGGGGCGGAACTGCCGGTCATTATCAGCGGCCCATCGTTGGGAATGGCCCGGTCAAATTGTGGATCGCGCCCGTAAAAGGTGAAGGCAGGAGGGTAGGCGGCTCTAAAATGCTCAACCACCTGGCGAGGAATTTTGACGATGTGGGTTTCTAAATCGACCCGGCAGCCGTGTTGGGCCAGCCGTTTCTTGGCTCTTTTGTTACGCACCAGCAAGCCAACATTCTCCAGAATTTCAAGCGAGGCCTCATGAACGCGCTCAACTTGTTCCGGGGTCAGCAGGGCAGCAAACTCCGCAATCATTTGTCCCTCTCCTCGCTGTGCATTTAGACTCAGCAGATCCAAATTTTGCGGCGTACGCATAGATTACCCCCCTCAATCCCCCCCTTTGAAGGGGGGAAGTTTAGTCCTCCCCCTCAAGAGGGGGACGCGAAGCGGAGGGGGTAAATTTGGATCCACTGAGACTCTATTGTAACTGCAAGACTCTGCTCAGATGTGGACAAAATGCGGTTTTTCAGGGAAGAAATGATGTTATTTGGGTTGGATGGGTTAAGACAGGCCACCCATTTCGAGGGCAATTAAATCTTCAAAATCATCGGGGACAAGTTTTTTAAATTCCTTTTGCAACACTTTTGTAACCGTTCACCCCCCCCGTCAACGGGGAGAAGTTTAAAACCTAATTTTTGCGCAAAGAAGTCGGGATTCTAATGTGTGAAAATTATTACAATA
>CAYWSS010000510.1:0-4725 GCA_964460505.1 uncultured Caldilineaceae bacterium
AGGACCTACACATCGCACACCAGAAAAAGGCGCGTGCCTTCCCATATGGGAACGACAACGAGAATGAAACTTGTGGGTAGGACGTCACGTAACGGAGTGGAGTGCCGCCGGCCGGTACTCCGCTTCGCTACGTACCTAATTACAAACTTTATCTTCAGAGGAGACACTGGATGGCACACACACTTGCATTTGCAATGCAGAAGGGGGGAGTTGGAAAAACCACCACCTCTCTTAACCTTGGGGCGGTGCTCGCTAACCGCGGCGCCCGCGTTCTATTGATTGATCTGGACCCGCAGGCAAATCTTACCATGGGGCTTGGGGTGGGGCTGGATGATATTGAATACAGTATTTACGAAGTCCTGCTAAATCCCGACCACGGATGTGACTTTGCCACGCTGTCTCTGGAATCGGGCCTTGATGTTGTCCCGTCAACCCTGGCCCTGGCCGGGGCAGAACTTGAGTTGGCCGGTAAAGTGGGCCGGGAAATACTTCTACGCAAAGCCTTGAGAGCAGCCCAGGCACAATATGATTATATTTTAATCGACGCGCCTCCGTCACTGGGGCTTTTTACGCTCAATGCTCTGGCTGCGGCTACTGCGGTCATTGTTCCGCTTCAGGTTCACGCGTTTGCATTCAAAGCGATGCCGCAGCTGGAGGCCACGGTTGAATTAATCCGTGACCTGAATCCATCGTTAACCATTGGGGGCATTGTCTGCACCCTGGTAGACCACCGAACAAATTTGGGCAGGGTAGTTGAACAGCGTATCCGTGACAGCTACGGCGATCTGGTATTTAAGACAGTGATCCCAATGAATATCAAGTTGGCGGAAGCGCCGGCCGCCAGCCAGACAATAATCAAATACGCCCCCGACAGCACCGGCTCGGCCGCGTACAAAGCCCTGGCCGCAGAAGTGGAGATCCGCTATGGCCACTAAGAAAGATTTGGATGATTTCCTGTCCAATGACAAGACATCCGGGAAGCCTATCATTCGTCGGGGGCAGGGGTTAACGCTTTCTACGGAAATACCTCCATCCAAACCGGCAGAAATCAACCCTAAACCGGCACCCCCTGAAACTCCGGCAGCGGCTGACCCCATTCCCGAACCACAGCTCCCGCCTCCGCCGGCCAAAGAAACCGTACCCGCTAAAAAGAACCCGCCAAAACGCGCAAAATCAAAATCGAAGAATCTTGCTGATCTTCCGGTAAAGCATAAACGCGTAAACAGGGGGTACAAGCTGCGCGAGGATTTGATAAAAGGCTGCAAACGCATTGCTGTAGAGGAAGACCGTAAGCTATACGAGGTTATGGAAGAGGCATTGTCCCGATATTTGGCTTACAAAAAACACAGCGTAAATTAAACCATAGCGCGGCCAAGCCGCAAATGAACAATGAGTAATAGGTAATAGGTAATAGGTAATTCTCGCCGCAAAGCGGTAACGCAAATGTTGCAGGGTAATACTATATTGTTAATGAAAAACGCATTAGTGCGATAATGCGAAAACGCATTATCGCACTAATGCGAACTCTGATTCAACGCGAATATTTCTTACAGTGAACCCCGCCCAAATCATTTCAACAAAAAAGGCCCGGCTCTTTCAAGCCGGGCCTTCAATTTGCTCAATCTGTGGTTGCCCTATGAGGACAAAAGCGGCAGCGACTCCATGGCCGCCAGGGTTTTTAGCCGGCCTTTCCACCGGCCTAACTCATGTTTCTCTAACGTTAGATTTTCCAGGAAAAGAAGCGTCTCTTTATCGGGGGCACCGGCAACAGTGTGGGCCAACGGGGTTCCCGGCAGGGGATAGAAAAAGTGACTGTTGATGGTTGCCCCAATTCGGGTCAAGCGCCGGATGGCCGCCAGGCTTAACTCCTGATCTTCCCGGGTTTCTCCAGGCAAGCCAAAAATAAAATCCACAATACATTTTAGCCCGGAGCCGGTTACAATTTCGGCCGCCTCGAACACCTCTTCTACCGTATGCCCCCGATGAATGGCTTTAAGCATGCGTGGCGATCCGGATTGCGCCCCAAGCACAATGTTGTCATTAATTGAATATTTCTTAATCAGGGCCATGCCTTCCTTACTGACCGACCCGGGCCGGACTTCGGACGGGAACGACCCAAAAAACGTGTTTTCTCTGCCCATCAACCCGCTCACCGCAAACAGCAGCTTTTCAACCATATCCAGGTTGGGGTAGCGGCCATCCGGCGAACCGTAACACAAACAATCAGCCGAGATGAAGCGGGCATAACGCATACCTAATTCTTCCCTGGCCCGTTTTAGCCAATACACAATCTGGTCCACGCCGCGATAGCGCATTTTGCCGCCCATAAAAAACGGAGTCTGACAAAAGGAGCAGGCCCAGGGACACCCCCTAGTAATTTCAATAGCGGCCAGCTTATTATGAACCAGCGAGTACGGTGGGTAAGCGTTCAGGTTAACCCAGGAACCACGCCGGTTGCGCACCGGCTTTCCTGCTGCATCCAGACAGGCAATCCCGGGCACATCTTCATAACCTTCACCGGCCAGCATCCGGCGCAACAGTGCCGGAAAAGTCACCTCACCCTCTCCGATGACCAACACCTCAAAACCAAGCTGAAGGGTGCCCAGCGGGTCACCGCCGGCATGCGGGCCGCCGGCAACAAGGGTTGTATTGGCAGGCAGTTCGCCCAGATTTTCCAGAATCGGTACAATTTGAGGCAATTGGGGACTCATGAAAGAAAAGGCGACCACCACTTGACGGTGCTGCCCGGCCAGTTCCTGAAGCCTTCCTTTCAGATTGGATCTACCTTGTAAAAAAACAAGCGGCAGTTCCGGCAGTTCCTGATTCAAAATACCGGCCAGTGCTGCAATAGAGTAGCGATTATATCCTTCGAGAATAAAAACCAGCAGATCGTTCATAGTTGTTTCCCCCGTCTAATCTTCCAATTCCATCCGACACAAGCTCAATTCGGAGTCAGCAACCGGGTATAAAAGTCTGCCGATTGCTCTGGATACAGATCCCCCAACTGTAATAAAATTCGCCAGGCGCGCTGCCGGATATACGGATCCTCATCTTCGATGAGGGTGTCCAGCACGGCCACCCCCAGTTCAATATTAATGACCACTAACTGGTCCAGCGCATCGCTGAGCGCCCGGCGCACGTGGATATCCGGGTCCTGCCCTAATAACTGAAGTAGCTTGTTTATAGTTTTACTGCGCTCCGGCAAAGCGCCTGCCAACAAATCCAGAATATCAGGCAACGCCTTTGAAACCGGACGGCGCAGGTTTTGGTGTTCCTTGGGCTGCCCATTTTCATCGCGCCGCAAAAAGTAAAACATCAACTCGAAAACCTGCTCCGGGCGGCTCTGGAGCAGCCGGGGGGCAGTGCGCTGAATAACAATTTTGTAAATCCGTTCCGGATGGCTCCGATTGGCGTTCATATTGGTCAGGGCATCGTCCGGAGCATTTTGTGTCTCGGCCAGTAATTGGCGTAAAAAATTGATCACGTCCTGGTGCAGCGGGTTTTCAACCCGCACCGCGTGATAACAGTGATCGGCAACCTCTGCCGTGATTGCGTTGGAACGCTGCATATCGTGCAACACTTCCACCGTGGCCATGGCCATGTACACTTCATCCTTTTCCCGGGTGGCCAACAATTGCAACGACGCGCGGGGTCGAAGATCATAGAGCGCGGGAACTGCCTCAATCACCCGGCGGCGAATATCAGCCCGATAATCGGGGTGGTAATCTTCACGCAGAATTTCCGCCACCCGCAGCGCGGCATCCGGTTGAAGCTGTACCAGCTTCGGCAGCGCTTCGGCCACGCGACGTTTAACTTCCCATCGCTCCCCTCGAGCCGCTTCTTCCAGCGATCGAAAGAGTGTATTAAGCGATTGCGGTTCATCCCGCGACAGAATTTCGCCCAGCAGGTCATCAATAACTCCCACTTCCTGCGTCAGGCGTTCCGTTGGCAAAGGCCGCAACGGGGGAGAAGCCTCCTGAGCCTTGGGTTTGGCCAGGGGTGAAGTCGTGAACATCCCCCGGGAAACCCCTTCGATCATCAGCACCAAACCGTCCACCACCAGCCCCATCGATTCGGTGGACATGCCTGGTGTTTCGGCCAGTTGCTGCAACGCCTCAACAACCCGCTGGACATTATTGTCCGGCAACACCGGTGGAGTGGGGGGCAACCCGATAGTGTCCAGGAGACGCTGCGTATCTTCTTTGTCAAGCTCAAGCGCCCTGGCAATGGTCATTAATTTATCGAAGGCCGGCCTTGAACGCCGCCCCTGTAGAATATTCTTTAGATAAGAATCACTGAGGGGGCCATATCTTCTGGCCGACCTGGCCAAATCGGCAATTGATTCAAAGGATGACCGCTCGTAATATTCCCTGAGAAGGGCGGCAAGCTGGCTCATAAAAAACCCTGAGTATTGTGATAATTGAGATAATAGTGGAATCCAGCCAACATGTCAAGTAAAAACGTTTCTGTATAAACGTCCCAGAAACGTTTTTATCAATTTTTGGCGAAAATTGGCTAATTTTATTGACAATACCGTGAATTATATGTAAAATGTAAACAATTTCGAGCTTAAAGCGTTTCTACAGAAACGTTTACCTGTTTTCACGGAGTTTCTGAGCCAAGTTTCGGAAACGAGAGGGGACAATTTCGCTTTTTCCCAAATTCGCTGTAGTTATAGTTTTTCAGAAAATGATTTTGACTCGTAGCCGCCGCATCCCTATGCGG
>CAYWSS010000511.1:0-4722 GCA_964460505.1 uncultured Caldilineaceae bacterium
GGTGAATAAAAGGGATTTGTAACTATTTTGGTTACACTGAGACACGCAGAACACGCGCGGAGATACACGGAGATTTTTTGTAACCGTTCACTCCCCCCCGTATAGTTATGTCATTCCCGCATGTTTTTAGCGGGAATCCAGGCGTGTTGTCTGTGGATTCCCGCTTAATACGTGCGGGAATGATATAGGGGATGAACGGTTACGATTTTTTCTGTTTTTCTTTGTGGGCTTGCACCCGTGCCTGCTTTGTGAATCTCTGCGTTACTGAATAAATACGGGGATTTTATTATAAGATGAGTAAAACGAAAGTAGTGGGCATCAGCCGCATCGATTCAAAGGATACCCACGGCTGGTTTGTCAGGAAAAATGTGCAGGGGCGCACTTACTCCAAATTTTTCAGTGACAGCCGGTTTCAGAGCAAAGAGAAGGCGTTTGCGGCGGCCAAAGAATATCGAGCCAGGCTGGATGAAAAATACCCGCCGCCGGCCACCACGGCTTTTCGAACCAGAGTTCAAAAAAATAACAGTACCGGCGTGGTGGGCGTATCGGAAACATTTATGCGTAGTAGAAGCGGTAAAAAGATTCCCTGTTTCACCGTAACCTGGCGACCGCAAAAAGGAGTTTCGCGGACCAGGAAGTTTTCAATTCCGGCGCGCGGCCGGGAAGAAGCGTTCAAACTGGCCGTGAAGTTCAGAAAAGAAATGGAGCGCGAAATGTTGAAAACCAGAGGCAACGCAGCCGGGAAACATCGGTGAGTAAGCAGGGCTGTTCATTCTCCGTATATTGATGCGTGGTAATCGTTCACCTCCCTCCAACCTTCCTTTGGTTGCCCTCACGAGGGGGGAGAGCTTTAAATCTCGCCCTGCGGGCGGGGAGGTGAACGATTACCATTTAAATTCTGGAATTGCCTTTCATTCCGTTTTTTAGCAAATCCGGCAACTGATTCACAGCGGGCGACAGGAACAATTTGTAGCAGGGTACCTGCTCTACCAGTTTGCCCAACAGGTGCAGATGCCCGCCGATTGCCGCTTTATCCCAGCCCTCAATGGCTTGCGGCAGCAAGGCCAGCATTGCTTCGGTGGGTGCAACTTTTACCAGGTTGCTGTGAGAGAGGCCCGGCACCACCTGCGGAAAAAACACGCCGCCGGCCACACCCCATTCGGCCCACGGTGCCGGAAACGCCTCCTCCACTCGAAAAACCCGTTTGACCGGCGCGTTTTCGCTTCTTTCCGGGGGGATAAATTTTTGCAGCCCCGGAAATCGCGCCAGCGAATCATCAAACGCGCTCAACTGGCCGGGATAGGCCAGCGCCTCAACCAGATTTTCCCGCAGGCGCAGCAGGGGAGAATCGTTGCTGAGCAGCTTCCAGCCGGCAGACAGCAGCGCCAGGCCGGTGCTTGTTTTTCCCGAACCCATTTCGCCGCTAATCAGCGCCGCCTTGCCGCCGGGACTCAGCGCGGCAAAGGCGTGCAGCGGGTACCAGCCCGCTCGCCGGTAGAGCGGGGCCAGCGAAATCATCATCACGTCTTCAAATGCGCCGTACACGTCCAGACAGCGGCGCGTTACCACCCCGTTCAGTTGATTGCGGGTTAAATCAACCGTAATTAAAGCGTACCTGGCCATTCTGAGGGCTACCTGCTGCTTGTTGCCAAAATAACTGACCAGATTATCTTCTGAAATTACGGGAAGTTCCGGCGGTGGGGGTGCGGTGAAATTTTCAGTTAATTGCCAGAAAATTGAAATTTCGGTGTGGGCATTTTTAGCTTTTGGCAGGTGCCCGTACACGGTACTAAATCGATCAAACAATGCTGGATCGGGGGTTCGAAACGCCAGAATTTTATTGTGCAAAAATACACGCGCGGAGTAATTTTTAGTCACTGGTTAAACCTTGTTAATATTAACATTTGGAAGTATAATCTCCCGCGAATCACTGTCAAATTAGTGCCGGGGGCCTCCAATGAAATTAAACGACACACTTTTCCGCAGCCCAAACGCAACCCACCAAACCGTGGGTGAAGAAGCCATACTGGTAAATTTAAACACCGGTTCCTACTATTCTCTCAATGACACCGGTACTTTATTTTGGGAACTGATTGATGGCCGGCGTACTCTTGCCGATTGCGCCGTAGAGGTTGCCAAAGCGTACGATGTTGGGGCGGAGGTGGTTGAAGCCGATTTACTGGAATTGGCCGCTGAATTTTTTGATGAGGGCCTGGTTAATGTTTAATCGCCTTGGACGCGGCTTTTCTCACGCCACCGTTATCCGGCAAGCTCTGTTTTCGCCCCCTCGCCGATATTTGCTGCGCAGGATGATGCGCTTTGCCAATGAATTACCGCCTAAGTTTAACCAACCCCTGCCGGTTATGATGTCCGGTTTTACACCCGGCCCTGTCCCGGCCAGCCCAATGAGCCTGGCAGAAATTCGCCGCATGGCCGATGCTGTGGCGGCCCTGCCGTTTTACTCTGAATTGGGATATTGTTTGCGTCGCTCGTTGCTGCGCTATTATTTTCTTCGCGAGGCGGGCGTACCGGTTAACATTGTATTTGGCGCGCGCTTAAAAGACGAATCGGAAGGCGGTGGAATTGGGGGACATGCCTGGTTGACCCTGCATAATTCTCCGTACCACGAAGAGGCCATTGATTACCAGGGCTTTGTGCCCGTGTACGTCTACCCCGAAAACAGCGCTCAACGTCATGGCCATTAACCGTTCCCTTTGACCTATGTGTGGCATCAGCGGAATCTGTTCCCTTTACGGCCCCCCGATTTTTCAGGATGAAATTGAGGCTCAGATTGATACGTTGGTGCATCGCGGGCCAAACCAGGGGGGGGTGTTTGTTTCTTCAAATGGGGCTTGCGGGTTGGGTATTCGCCGGTTGAGCATTATTGATGTGGCAGGCGGAAACCAGCCCCTGCGCAACGAAGATGCCTCTCTCCACCTGGTTTACAACGGCGAAATATATAACCACCACTCGCTGCGCCGCACCCTTGAATCTGCCGGACATCGCCCAAATTCGCGCAGCGATGCCGAAGCGGTATTACACGGTTACGAAGCGTGGGGTGCATTTGGCGTGCTTCAAAAGCTGCGGGGAATGTTTACCTTTGCGCTCTGGGATGACTGCCGGCAGCAGCTTTGGCTGGCCCGCGACCGCTTTGGTATTAAACCGTTGTATTACGCCGAGCGCAACGGCCACCTTATTTTTGCCTCCGAAATCAAAGCTATTTTGGCCCGCTCCGACTTTCCCCGGCGGGTCAACCTGACTGCCCTGCAGGCCATGTTCACCGTTGGTTTTATTCCCGGCCCGGCAACATTGTTTGAGGGCATTTACAAATTGCCGCCGGCCCATTTTCTGATTGCCGCCAACAACACCATTAACGTTGAAAAATATTGGCACCTTGATTATTGCCGGAATGAGAAGATATCCGAAGCGGAAGCCGTAGAGCAATTTCTGGCCCTGCTGCGGGAATCGGTGCAAATGCGCTTGATGAGCGAGGTGCCGTTGGGGGCGTTGCTGTCCGGGGGGCTGGATTCGGGCGCGCTGGTGGCGTTGCTACAGGCAGAACTGGCGCAGCCGGTAAAAACTGTGTCCATTGGCTTTGGAACGCCCGGATACGATGAGTCATCGCCGGCGCGGCAATTGGCGCAATCAATTGGCGCGGCGCATCATTCCATCGCCTTTACCGACCGTGATTTTGACGATTTTCCTGACGTGGTGCGCCATCTGGAATCGCCGCACTGCTCGGCCACGGCCATGCCCATTTACCGCTTGTACCAGGCCTGCCGGCAGGCGGGGCTGACGGTGGTGCTTACCGGCGAGGGCGCGGATGAATTGTTAGGCGGCTATCACTGGCACCGGGGTGATGTTTGGGCACGCCGGTTGGTGGGATTGCCCGGCCCGCTGCGCCGGTTGATGGCAGCGTCTCCACTGCCAATGTCTGATGCTGCCCGGCGGGTGTTGGCTCGCGGCTCGCGCGATGTCTCAACCCGGTATCGCGACTGGCTGGAAGTAGCCGGCGGGGGATTTCGGGAGAAGTTGTTTTCGTCCGCGGTCAACAGCGAACTGCTTGCCAACAAAATAAACCCGCTGCCCGCAAGCTGGTCGGAAAAGTTGGGGGATATTACAACCTCCGGTGAATTTGAGCAGATGCTCCGGCTGGAAAGCCACACCCGATTACCCGATTTTATCAATCTTGAAGTAGACACCATGAGCATGGCCCACTCCATTGAGGCCCGGGTACCGTTTCTGGACCACAAATTGTGGGAGTTTTGCGCCTCGCTGCCCGCTCACTACAAACTGCGCGGCACCACAGAAAAATATCTGCTGCGGCAAGCAACCAGAAACATTCTGCCGGAAGCTACCCGCGCTCGCCGCAAAAAGGGGCTGGCTGCGCCGTATGCTCGCTGGCTGCGCTCCGGGCGGCTGCCCGATTGGGCCGAAGACGCGCTTTCTGCAAAAACGCTGTCGCAAACCGGTCTCTTCAATCCGGCCACCGTGCAGTCGCTTCTAAAAGCGCATCAGGCGGGGCAGCCGAACCTCGGCCCGGTGCTGATGGGGGTGTTGAGCACGCAGGTGTGGTTTGGCTGTTTTGGCTGTGTTTAAAGTGAGTAAAGCAACGCTGGTAGCTTTGCACTAAACCGTGGTTACGCAAACCGGCGCCCGCCGAACGTTAAAACGCCCGGCTAATGCAGGTGAAAGCCGGCTTTAGCCGGCTCCATAGCCTTT
>CAYWSS010000512.1:0-4720 GCA_964460505.1 uncultured Caldilineaceae bacterium
CCGATGGCTGGTCGATGGGTATTCTCTACCGAGAACTCTCTGCGCTCTACAACGCCTTTGCCGGCGGGCACCCCAACCCGCTGCCCAGCCTGCCCATTCAGTACGCCGACTTCGCCGTGTGGCAGCGTAACTGGTTGCAGGGTAACACGTTGGCGCAACAACTGGCCTACTGGAAGGATCAACTGGCCGGCGCACCGCCTGTGTTAGAATTACCAACCGACCACCCTCGTCCACCGGTGCAGACTTTTCGGGGCAACAAAAAAAGGTTGCTGCTGCCCCGGAAACTGACTGAGGCGCTCAAACAATTGAGCCAACAGGAGGGGAGCACCTTGTTTATGACGTTGCTGGCTGCTTTTCAGGTATTGCTGCATCGTTACACAGGTCAGGACGATATTGTAGTTGGCAGTCCCATTGCCAACCGTAACAGAACCGAGATTGAAAGCTTGATCGGCTTCTTCCTTAACACGCTCATACTCCGCACCGATCTATCGGAAAACCCAACGGTTAGGGAGTTGTTGAACCGCGTGCAAAAAACGGCGCTGGCCGCTTACGAACATCAGGATGTGCCGGTTGAACAGATCATTGATGCGTTTCAGCCCGAACGCACCTTGAGCCACTCCCCCTTGTTTCAGGTGCTGTTTGTACTTCAAAATGTACCGACCACACCCTTGCACCTAACGCAGATAACCATTGATCGCGTGGCTGCCGGAGCCAAAACCGCCAAGCTGGACCTCTCGCTGTATGCAGTAGAAAGGGCAGACGGGCAAATATCATTGTTGGCTGAATATAGAACTGACCTTTTTAAACCCGACACAATTGAACGGATGTTAGATCATTACCAACAGCTACTCGTGGGCATTGTCAGTGATCCTGACCAACACCTATCTAACCTGCCCCTTCTGTCTAAAGCCGAACGTTACCAACTTCTGGTAGAGTGGAACGATACGGCGGTCGCTTATTCCAAACAGGACAGTCTGATTGAACGCTTTGAATCTCAGGTTGCCAACACCCCATCCGGCATTGCCTTTATACTGGGTGATAAAAAGTTAACTTATCATACGCTTAACTGTCAGGTTAATCAGTTAGCCCACCACCTGCAAGAATTGGGCGTTATTCCCGGCACCAGGGTTGGTCTCTATCTGGCACGGTCGCTGGAGGCCACCATTGCTTTGCTGGCTATCTTTAAAGCCGGTGGGGTATATGTGCCCCTGGACCCGGCCTATCCACGCGACCGTCTGGCCTTTATGATTAAGGATGCCCAGGTAGGGGTCCTGCTTACACTCACAAAATTCAAAGACAAATTACCGCCGACCGGGGCCACCCCACTTTACCTGGACGCCGAAGGAGATGTTATTGGGCTGCGCAGTTCAGAGAATCCGGGTTCTTTCCTCAGGGCCGATAATCTGGCTTATATCATCTACACCTCTGGCTCTACCGGCAAACCCAAAGGCGTGGCCGTACCCCACAAACAGATCCTCAACCGCCTGGCCTGGATGTGGCGGGAATACCCATTTGGCCCTGACGAGATCAGTTGCCAAAAAACCGCGCTTAATTTTATTGACTCGCTCTGGGAGTTATTGGGACCACTCTTGCAGGGGACGCCAACGGTTATTATTCCCGATGAGGTTTTGAAAGACCCCATTGAGTTTGTGCAAGCGTTGGCAAAAAATAAAGTGTCCCGGTTATGGCTGGTGCCATCGTTTTTGCGGGTGTTGCTCGATACCATTCCCGACATGCAACGTCAGTTATCCCACTTAAAGTTTTGGGTTACCAGCGGAGAAGCCATATCTGTTGAATTATGGCAGCGTTTTCAAAAAGAAATGCCGCACGCAGTTCTTTATAACCTCTATGGCACTTCAGAAGTGTGGGACGTTACCTGGTATGTTCCTCAACCACACCGGGATTTGTTCCGCGTGCCTATTGGGCGTCCTATTGGCAATATGCAGGTTTTTATCCTCGATCAATATCTTAACCCTGTCCCAATCGGTGTACCGGGAGAGATTTATGTCGGTGGAGATGGATTAGCCAGGGGGTATTTAAATCGCCCGGAGCTTACCGCAGAAAAATTCATTCCCAATCCATTCGACCCCAACACAAACGCGCTCTTATATTGCTCCGGCGACATTGCACGATACCTGCCCAATGGTCAAATTGAGTTCATTGAACGAGCCGATCATCAAGTAAAAATACGGGGATATCGGATTGAGCTGGAAGAAATAGAATCCGTGCTTAACCAGTACCCGGTTGTAAAAAGCAGTGTTGTAATGGTGAGAGAGGACACGCAAAATGACCAACGGCTGGTTGTGTATACAGTCTTACACAATGAGCAACCTCCAACTACAAATCAGTTTCGTCAGTTTTTAAAGAATTTTTTGCCGGAATACATGATCCCTTCCAACTTCATTATTCTGGATGCTTTTCCTCTTACCCCCAGCGGCAAACTTGATCGATTGGCCTTGCCCAATCCGCAGCAATATCATCATGGTTCTCAAGAATCTTTTGTAGCGCCTCACGATATTGTAGAACAAAAACTGGTTTCAATTTGGGAAGATTTATTACAAGTTTCCCCCATTAGCATTAAGGATGATTTCTTTGCACTAGGGGGGCACTCATTGCAGGCAATACGGCTTTTTTCTCGCATTGAGCAGGTATTTTCAAAGAAGCTGCCGTTAGCAATGCTTTTTCGGAATTCTACAATAGAACAACTTGCCAATATCATCCGTAATAAAGAATGGACGGGTGAGTGGCCAACCATCGTTTCTATTCAACCTGGCACTAACAAAAAACCTTTTTTTTGCGTGCATGGCTTCGGTGGCGGCATTGTGGGTTATACCGAATTGGCAAGCTTATTAGGATCCGAACAACCATTTTACGGATTGCAAGCGCAGGGGTTAGATAAAACCGCAGAATCAGATACTCATATTGAAGCTATGGCAGCTCGTTATATAAACGCAATGCGTGCGGTACAACCCACAGGCCCATATTATTTAGGAGGCTACTGTATTGGAGGAGTTATAGCTTTTGAAATGGCTCGGCAACTTCAGGAGAGCGAAGATTCAGTAGGGTTGGTGGCAATTTTTGAAGGAGTGGCCCCACTTAGAGGCAACCGGAAAGAAACGGTGTGGAGTAACCCAAAACTTACCATATATTTTTTGCATAACGTGCCATATTGGTTCCAGAATTATTTACAGCTAGGTTATAAATCAATGTGGATGCGCATTCGCAGAAAAACACAGGTTAAATGGAAAAAACTTCTTCGCAAATTTGGAAAACCTGTAAAGAATGACGCTTCAGACATAATTGATGACGCATCTGGTATCCCCACAGACCACCTTCGACTTATGGAAACACAAATACGGGCTTTGGGTAAATATGTACCGAAAACCTACAATGGAGAGATTACACTTTTTAGAGTGCGGGGACAATCATTATTTCGTCTACAAGGCCCAACTATGGGATGGGACAGGCTTTCCACCGGCAGCGTGGAAGTTAAAATGATCGCTGGAAATCATAACAATATTTTGGAACAGCCGCATGTACGAACATTGGCCAAACAACTAAAAGAAAGTCTTGAGAAACCTTAAATTGATACGGGTGCGTTTCAAATGAGTCGAAAAGCGCCGCAGGCCGGGGGGGGTAAGTAGTTACGGTTAAATTCAGAATATGTACTACCCGAGGACAATGAAATTAATAAAGCCCGGCTTTTATTCTGCCCCAACGCCGGCCAGCGTCACACAGCAGCAATTCTTTCAACTAAACAAAAGTTAAAAATATATCTCCTGCCTTAACGCCTGCACCAGCCGGTTTTTATATTCCTGCCGAGGAATTTCTATGGCCCCGAACCGGCGCAGGTGGTCGGTCATAAACTGGATATCCAGCAAGGTAAATTGCCGCCGCCGGAGGTGTGCAACCAGAGCCACCAACGCAATTTTGCTGCTGTCCGTTTCGTAACTAAACATACTTTCTCCGGCAAACAATCCCCGAATACTCACCCCATAGAGTCCCCCCATCAAATTACCATCAATCCAGGTTTCAACACTGTGGGCAAATCCAAGGCTGTGCATTTTACAATAGCTATCAATGATCTCCTCATTGATCCACGTGCTTTCGCGCCCGGGTGCCGGTGCTGCGCACGCTTCAATCACCGCCCGAAAACTACTGTCAACACGAATTTCAAAGCCGCCTTTGCCTATTTTTTTGGCCAGTGACCGGGGAGTATGAAAATTATCCAGCGGAATGATTGCCCGCGGATCGGGGTCGTACCAGTAAATGGCCCCATCCGGATTGGCCATGGGGAAAACGCCCTGGCTATAAGCATTTAGCAGTAGTTGCGGCGATAGTGCCATTAGGTTTGCACCCTTAACTCAACGTATTCAATAGGAATGAGGATTAATTAACTGTCCCAACCACCGGCGCAGAAACTCGACCGGGGCAGCGCCTTGGTAGTGGTCACCGGCGGCAGGTGCAGATTTTCCAGTTCCCACTGGGTCAATTTCAAGAATTCTTTGCCATCGGGGTTAAAATGTTTGTTTTTGCTCATTTGAAAACTCCTTTTATTCTGCTTAAAATGTTATTCCCGCACGCTTCTAGCGGGAATCCATCACGTCAACTCATCATACAAGTCATCCCAATTTGGATTTTTCTTTTCAATCAAATTAATCTTCCACTGTCTACGCCACTTCTTCATCTGTTTTTCGCGCCGAATGGCGCTCTCACTGTC
>CAYWSS010000513.1:0-4706 GCA_964460505.1 uncultured Caldilineaceae bacterium
ACGGCAAAAGGACGCTACTATAGCAGCTACAAAGGTGTGTGCCTAAGTAGTTACAGATATTCCATCAAATCAAGTCGTTCAAGACGCAATTTTATCATTGCCCTTTCTAAATCCGTTCATTCCACCGTAGGTCCTGCTCTTTCTTGGGCCGGGTTCAGAGCAGGATTGCCGGAATGAACGGATTAACGGCCTTCTTTTTCGTAGAAACAGAATCTTTAGAAAAAGTGTCCGGTAGTGAAACCCGTTGCGGCCTGTTTGCCAAGTACAAAACCATCAGGCAAAATGGAGTAAATTCTTGTAACTACTCACCCTCCTCAACAGGGGGGAAGCTAGAGAGGGGTGAGTAGTTACCGGTTTTTTCGGGTAGCCTGCAAGGGTATATTTTATGCACATTTTAGTTATTGGTGCCGGTGACATAGGTTTTTATCTGGCCAAAAGCCTGTCTAACGAACAGCACGACATTGTAATGATTGAAGCGGATCCGCACAAGGTTTCACGGGCCAGCGAACAGTTGGACGCCTTTGTTTTGGAAGGAAACGGAGCCAGTTTTAGAGTGCTGCAAGAGGCAGGGCTGGATAAAATTGAAATTGTGGCAGCCATGACCGACAGCGATGAGGCAAATTTGCTGGCTTGCAGGTTGGCAAAAAAGCATGGTGTTCCCACCACTATTGCCAGGGTACGGCATCCACAATTTACCCAGCCGGACTTTATCCTGACTCCCGAAGAAATGGGCACCGACCTTGTTTTGCACCCGGAGAAGGAAACTGCCGACGCCGTGGTACGCTTAATCCGGCGATCCAGCGCCACGTATGCCGTTGATTTTGAAGGGGGTAGAATTGAGTTGTTGGGCATGCGGTTATCTCAAGAATCGCCGCTGCTTAATATTCCCCTCAAGTATTTGGGCAAAGAAACCGATGATATGCACCTGCGAATTGTGGCCATTAATCGCAACTACAAAACCATCATCCCCGGAGGAGATGATGCCCTGAAAGTGGGCGATCAGGTATTTGTGGTATGCGACCACAATTACGCCTCGAAATTTACTGATATTGCGGGCATAAAAAAAACCCGGGCCAAAAATATTATTATTCTGGGCGGCGGCCTGATTGCCCACTTTATCGCCCACAGTTTGCAGCGCAAAGCCCACATAAAAATAATTGAGAAAGATATCAACAAAGCTCGACGTCTGGCCGATATTTTGCCTGACACCCTCATTATTCATGGCGATGGTACAGATTTTGACCTGCTCAACCATGAAGATTTGCCAGAAATGGATGCGTTTATTGCCGTTACCGGCAACGACGAGGTTAATATTATTACCACGCTGCTGGCCCAACACTCAAATGTTTCCCGCTCAGTTGCCCTCATAAATAAATCTGAATATCTCAACATCGCTTCTAAAATTGGCATGGATGCCGTCGTGAGCAAACAATCGCTCACGGTAAATACTGTACGTCGATTCATTTATCAAAGCCAGGTGGAATCAATTGCGGGCTTACCGGGCATTGAGGCTCAGTTGATTGAGTACATTGCTTGCGAGGGCTGCCACATTTCCAACAATGAACTCAAAAAAGTTAAGTTCCCCAAAAATGCAATGGTGGGCCTGGTTATGCGGCAGGATGAGGTGATTATCCCTCACGGTGACACAAAGATTCAGCCCGGAGACAAGGTGCTGGTGTTTGCTATGCCCGAGGCATTTAATGCCGTAGCAAAATTATTTGCCGAAGGACAGGGCAAAAGTAAGCTCTCTCAATTTCTAAAAAACTAAACCCGTGCTGTTACTTTTAACCCGGCTTGATTTCTAATTCAAAAGGACGGGCTTGCTGTGCGACTTGTCAGCGTTATTCATTTACTGGGATTCCTGCTGTTGTTTTTGGCCGGAGCGATGCTCCTGCCCATCCCTTTTTCTCTATACTACGGTGACAGCGATTATCTGGCCCTGCCGATTAGCGCTGCAATAACATTTTTTTCGGGGTTGCTGGTATTCAAGGTTACTCGATTTAGAGGAGATTTACGGGCCAAAGAGGGATTTGCCGTAGTAACGTTGGGCTGGTTGGTTTTCTCTCTCTTTGGCAGTTTGCCGTTTATGATTTACGGCGCCATCCCCTCGCTGACCGATGCTTTTTTTGAAACAATGTCCGGCTTTACCACAACGGGAGCCACCATCCTGACCAACATAGAAAGTCTGCCACACGGGCTTTTGTTCTGGCGCAGTCTCACCCACTGGTTGGGTGGTATGGGGATTATTGTGCTTTCGCTGGCCATTCTTCCGTTTTTGGGCGTTGGGGGCATGCAGCTTTTCAAAGCCGAAGTGCCCGGCCCCACCGCCGACAAACTGACTCCGCGCGTAACCGAAACCGCCAAAATATTGTGGGGGGTTTATGTCCTGATCTCGGCCGCAGAAACCGCGCTGCTGATGCTGGGCGGCATGAGCCTGTTCGATGCCTTAACCCACACCTTTGGCACCATGGCTACCGGCGGTTATTCAACCAAAAATCTCAGTGTGGGCGCCTTTAACAGCGCCTACATCGATTACGTAATTATCTTTTTTATGATTTTGGCCGGTGCAAATTTCTCGCTGCATTACCGCTTTTTACGGGGAAAATACAACATCCACCTGCTCAACAAAGAGTTCCGCTACTTCCTGGCAATTATTGGGGGTGCCACGGTAATTATCGGCATTGATACTTACCTCAACCAGTACCAAAACCTGGTCGATACCGTTCGATACACCCTGTTTCAGGTAGTCTCAATTGTAACGACCACCGGCTACGGCACCGCAGATTTTGAACAGTGGTCTTACAGTTCTCAATTTATCTTGCTGGTGCTTATGTTTATTGGCGGCAGTGCCGGATCGACCGGCGGTGGCATGAAGGTGGTGCGGGCTTATTTGCTGGTTAAGTTTATGTTCAGTGAAATCACCCGGCTTATTCACCCGCATGCGGTTATACCGGTGCGGGCCAACAACCAGGTCGTTCCCCGCGAAGTCACCATGAATGTACTCGGCTTTTTTGTGCTGTCAATCCTGGTGTTTACGGCCGGGGTGCTGGTTATGGCCGGCATGGGGCTGAATTTATTAACCGCCATTGGGGCCACAGCCGCCACCTTGTGGAACATTGGCCCCGGCCTGGGCCAGGTAGGCCCCACCGGCAACTATGCCCACATTCCAATGCTGGGCAAATGGACGCTATCATTTCTCATGCTGATGGGCCGGCTGGAGATATTCACCGTAATTATCCTCTTCTCCCCGGCCTACTGGCGGAAATAAGAAAGTGTTGTTACCTTCCAGGAAGCTAACAAAGGGTAATTGTTCACTCCCCCCAGTAGCATAGCCCCTTGTGGGCGGGCACAAGGCCCGATGCTACACCGTGATGGGGAAAGGGGCTGAAGGTTACACAACAAAGGATGTTGGCATGCCTCGAATCTGTTGAACTTACTGTATTTTTCACCAAATTTGTAAGGGTCAAGAAGATGTTGAACAGCTTTAACGCAAAGACGCAAGGCCGCAAAGTCGCAGGGACAGAACACCCTTGGGGTAAAAGGCAAAAAACCATTGCGTCCTTGTTCCATTGCGCCTTTGCGTTGATTTTCAGAATGTTCAAAACGTTGTTGGCCACTACATATTTTTTACCAAATTTGCCACATTGCAGCTTCCTGAAAGGTGAGACCGTGAGACCCTGGACTTCCAAAACAGTTTTACAGCTATCGATTGCCGGTTTCTTTGGCCGGAAGTGATTGCAGATAAAGCCACAACGCCTGCAATTCCTCATCGGTCATTGCGGCGTAACTGGGCCAGGGCATGTATTCGGGAGCCAATTGCACTTCTTCGGGCGTGTAGCCGGTACGCATGACGTGCATAAATTCTTCCTCGGACCAGTTGGCCGAATTTCCGCCGGGGGTTATATTTTTGGCCGGCGGCCACTCGGGCGGCACACCGGGAATCGGCCCTCCGGAGTAGCCGGGGCCGTGACAGCCAACACACCCCATCGCCATGTATTCCCCGTACTCAGCGGTTACGCCCGGCTGCGGGGCCGTTGGGCGCGCGGCGCTGTGATCGATTTTCTCGGCGGGAACCAGGTCAAATTGGCCCGACAGAAACAGCACCCGCCCCAGCGGGCCGGCGCTGTGTTCCGGCAGCGTATTGTCTACCGGAGGTACCTGTTTGACATAGGCAATCAGCGAACCCAAATCTGTGTCGCTCAACAGAAAAAATTCGTGCGAAGGCATAAAAATCAGCGGTTTGCCATCCGGAGCCACCCCATGCCGAATGGCGCGAACCCAATCCTCATCGCTAAATGACGCTGTAGTGCTTCCCTGCCCCGAGGTTAAATTGGAGGGAGAAATTTTCCCAATAATGGGGACATCAATTAAGGTCCCCCCGCCCAAATTTGGCCTGTGGCAATCGGTGCAGCCGCGAATAATTGCCACGTGTTCCCCCCACGCTATCGCTTCCTCGCCCGTGGGAATTTCCAGCGGTTCCACCTGTACAGTGTAAGTTTTGTTCATCCGCAAGCTGCTGGAAATGTAAATTGCCGCTACAACGCCAATAACCAGCAACAACACCACACCTACAATTATGCCAATCCACTTCAAAACGGTCTTCATTCTATCCCCCCTGAGATAAATAAAATTTACAAATTTACAATCCCGCAATCGTACAAATTCAGTGAACCCGTCAAAATCGCGCTGTGGCCGGTCTCTTGACC
>CAYWSS010000514.1:0-4703 GCA_964460505.1 uncultured Caldilineaceae bacterium
GATATTCATAAGAATTTTACTCACCTGTCTTAAATACCGAAACCCGCCGGCGCTTGACACCGGCGGGGTCAAAAACTACACTATCCCTGACCAGGGGGTCCTATTCACCTTGGATGTTTTAGCCTCGGGCTGGTTCAGAGCCGCGAGGCTTTTTGTTTGCCTCCATTACAAAACAGGTCACAACAACGAGATCATAGTTACTCGCGGGTTGTGGTCTGGGATTTCACGTTCACCATCCTTGGTGTTTATAGAATTGAGTTTATACGATTTTTTACGCCTGAGGATACGTGAAAATTTTATCATATGATAGTAATAATTGTCAATGATTTGAAACCTTATTATTTATCCAGTCAGAATCACAAATTCAACGGCTAAATTTCCTTCTCCATCCTCAAAGCTGCCGGCAGTTTTTCATCGTTTTCTACGTTCGGTCCTGGCCTGTTTGCGTTTTTCTCTTTGCTATTTTACATCCCGTTTGGTACGCGGCTTCTCAATTTTTGAGGCGTCGACAGTCCTGCTAACTAACGGTTTGCCATCGCGCCAACTCTGGATTGTCGCAACAGCTTACTACACGAAGTATCTTATCCTTATATTGCCTCTATCCCCTAAGCTTGCGCACGACATAGATACCTTGCAGAACAATTGTTCTGCAAGGCACTTCAACGTCCAAACGTCGCTTTTTGTCAAGGAATAGAAGCCGGCAGGAGACGTTTAGATAACAAATTGATCAAATTATTATAATTTAACATAATGTATTATAATTAGACTATTAGCAGCAAAATTACCAGGAATTACAAGAGGTGACAATCAATGAGTATCATCGCACTCTCAAATCAAAAAGGCGGGGTTGGCAAAACCACAGTTGCCATTAATTTGGCAGCGGCTTTAGCACGGGGAATCGGGATGTCATCGACTAAAAAAAGTCAACCCCGGGTATTATTGGTAGACACCGACCCGCAAGCAAATACCAGCGCTGTTTTTCTGGGCGCTCAATTTACACTGGGGCCGTTGGCGGAAGATAATATCACTATTTACGAAGTGATTGTGCATGAAGCTCCCATCCGACAGGCCATCCGCACAATTAAGTTGCCGGAAAACGGAAAATTTCCGGCGGCAACGTTGGATCTGTTACCGGCTCACATCCGCCTGGTCCGAGCCGAAATGGAGCTGATTGGGGTGTTGCGCCGCGAAGATCGTTTGGCTAGCGCTATAAGAAAGGTTAAAGACAATTACGATTATATCATTATCGACTGCCCCCCTTCCCTGGGGTTGCTCACCTTAAATGGCTTAATGGCAGCCGAGCAGGTTCTAATTCCAGTTGAGCCCGGTTATTTTCCACTAATTGGATTGGGGCTGCTACAAGAGACTATCGCCGATGTAGCCAAAGTGAATCGCCTTAACATTATGGGCGTTGTGCCGATGATGATCGGGCGTACGGTTGAGGCACGTGAAACCATAGCGGCCTTGCAACAGATGTTTGGTGACAAGATTTTCCCCTATATCCCTCAACGTGTCGCCATTCGTAACGCGCATGCAGCCCAAACAGATATATTTGGGTACGACACAGGTGATAGCGCGGAGGCATTTATTAAATTGACGCAGGAGGTTGTGAACCATGGCTAAAAAGAAACCGTCATTCAGCGCAGTTGTTTCTTTGATGAGCGATAATACTCAGGCGCGTCTGGAATCTGAGTCCCGGCAAAAGAGTGACGACCTTCCCCTGAACTTAATCCGGCCCGACTTTAGCCAACCTCGTAACTTGCTGCCGGATGACCTGGCAGAGGCGGTTACCGGCGGGCAACTAACGCCTCAAGACGCTGTGCGAGAGTGGATTAACCGGGCGAAAGTTGATGTGGCTAATCCGGCCCTGCAACACAACATCCGCGAACTCAAACGACTGGCCGAGAGTATCGAGCAGCACGGTCTCATCAATCCGATTTCTGTGCGTGCAATTCAACCCGACGAGTCTGCTCTGCCTGAGGTCGCTTACCTGATCGTTACCGGCGAGCGGCGTTATTGGGCGCATGTCTATTTGTTGAATGAAGGCAAACAAATTCACGAAGGCGATGCCGCAACTGCGCCCGATCAGATCAAGGCCACGGTTGCCGCTGCCGGGGTTAGTGTCAAGGCACATCAGCTCATAGAGAATTTTTTACGGGAAGATATAAACGCCATTGAACGAGCTCACGGGATATGGGCGCTTCGCTACGAATTATCGGGGGTGAACCATGGTTCACCCTTATCAGACAAGAGCGCTGAAGCACCCGGGGTGAACCATGGTTCACCAGACTTAGTACCCTGGGCGCACGTGGAAAAAACGTTAGGCATAAGCAAACGGTACCGCATCTTCGCTATTTCGGTGCTGAAGTTATGCGATGAAGCTCAACAGCTTGTTGCCAAATACAACCTGACAGAGAGGACTATCCGGCCTATTGTGCAAAAACTCAAAAAACGACCGGATTTGCAGGTAAAAGCCCTTGAACAATTAGTCGCCTGGCAAAAAGAAAATGAGGCTGACGACAGCCCCGGCCGTTCAATTGTAGCCTCGGTCAAGGAATTGGTTGAACAGTTGCTGGCCGAAGGGACGGAAACAGAGGAAAAAGAAACAGCAAAACCAACCCGTTCCGTCTCCTCTGAACCGGTGATCCGTTTCCGGGACAAGGTTCGCAAAACTCTGGATTTTCTCAATCGCCTTAAAGAGCGGGATCGGGCTAACCTGAATACGGCTCTAACTCACAAGGAATATGCTGACGTCATGGTCGACCTGCGCAATTTACGCCAACAGATCGATAAAATCCTGGAAGTCACCGGCGAAGTCCAGCCGGAAGAAGACGACATCTCCACAGAATAGCAGAATTGACCGCACAAAAGCCATACCCATCAATCTTCTGGACAAGCTCTGGACGCCTTAGAGACGAATAATGACTAAACATAATGTTCCATTCATCGACACCTATCAACTGATTTACGGCCAAAAAATCACTATTCAAAATCTTAACGAAATGGCCGTTGAATTGAGCCGGATTGCCGGTCGGTCTCAACCATGGACCGGCAAATTTCTGCACAGTTTAATCAAGGGATATGCGGGCTTCAGTGCCAGTGAACGATTAACAGAAGCTTTGAAGGTTTTGAACGCCCGGATTAATGGACAGGACGAGATCCAGGCCCAAAGCAAACAGACAATGGTGTCAGCCGTCAACAATCTTCCGGCCGGCACCATTGTTTTGGGTCAGGCCCAACGCTGCACTACCCCGGGATGCCCGGTCCTGTTTGTCCCGACCCATCCACGTCAAAAATATCACAGTAAAGATTGCGCAAAGATGGCTCGGCGATCCAAGCGGCGTCAAAAAAGCTGAATTCTCCACGGTTGGCACCTGCGGCAACAGGGTGCTTCGCTTATGCCCGCAGGGGTGGGCGTCTTTTCTCAGAACGGATGTTTGCATATTTATCTTTTTTGTGGTACAATTTACGCAGAGTTTATTATGCGTAAAATTTTCAAGTATCGACTGTTCCCCACAAAGGCGCAGCGAACTAAATTGAATAACACGCTTGAACAATGCCGGTGGACGTACAATGAAACCCTTGGGCAGCGCAAGGCGCTTTATGAGGCTGAGAAAAAATCCATCAGCCTTTATGATACCAATCGGATGCTTACGGGTTGGAAGGCTAAACGCCCCGAACTCAAAACCGTACATTCTCAAGTCTTGCAGAATGTTCAGGAGCGGGTTGACCTGGCCTATAAAGCCTTCTTTCGTCGGGTGAAAGCGGGTGAAGAACCGGGGTTCCCTCGTTTCAAGGGCTTTGGTCGGTATGATAGCTTCACCTTCAAGCAATCCGGCTTTTCTATCCGTGACAACTCCCACCTTCGACTCTCCAAAATCGGTGACATTAAAATCAAGCTGCACCGACCACTTGAGGGTCAATGCAAAACCTTGACGATCCAACGTGACAGACTCGGCAACTGGTACGCTTGTTTTTCCTGTATCGTTGAGCCAAAGACACTGCCACCGACAGACAAGATTGTCGGTATCGACCTCGGCCTGACTACTTTCGGCCAACTGTCTGATGGTGAGAAAATCGAACGGCGACGATGGTTTAAGCAAGACGAGAAGGACTTGAAACGCATCCAACGCAAAGTCTCTGCCTTGCCAAAGGGAAGCCCAGAACGGCGCAAAGCAATCCGCGCCCTTAACCACGCTCATCAACGTATCACCAACCGGCGCAAAGACTTTGCCCACAAGGAAAGTCGAAAGCTGGTTGGTAAGTATCAAATAATCGTGTTTGAAGATTTGGACATTGTTGGCATGCAATCCGACGGGAAAAAGACCATCAACAAAGGCGTTGCCGATGTTGCCTGGAATCAATTCGTACAAAACACTGTCGCCAAAGCGGAAGAAGCTGGGCGTTCGGTGGTACTGGTTAACCCACTCAACACCACGCAACTTTGCTCCGGTTGTGGTCAGATTGTCAGAAAAGAATTGCATCAACGAATACACGATTGTCCTCATTGCGGTCTCAAAATGTCAAGAGACCTGAACGCTTCGATAAATATTTTGGCTCGCGGGCTGGCGAGCCTTCCGCCCACAGGGCGGATTGAAGCCCACCTGCTTTAGCGGTGGGAGCAGTCACCCGCAGTTAGCCGGTACACAACCTATACTGAAAACAGAATGAGAACGGAACTTTGAGATGTCATTCCCGCACGC
>CAYWSS010000515.1:0-4689 GCA_964460505.1 uncultured Caldilineaceae bacterium
TGTTCAGGAAGCCGGAGCGAGAAAAGTATGCACCAGCGCGACGGCCAAAGGCGAAGACCTGACGATTGTGCTGGGCGTAAACGAAGACCAGTACGATTCTGAAAAACACAATATTGTATCCAACGCTTCCTGCACCACCAACTGCCTGGCCCCGGCAGCCAAAGTTGTTAACGACACCTTTGGTATTGTTAAAGGTCTGATGACCACCATCCACGCCTACACCAACGACCAGAAAATTCTTGACCTGCCTCACAGCGACCTGCGCCGCGCTCGCGCTGCCGCTATGAGCATCATCCCCACCACCACCGGTGCCGCCAAAGCCGTGGCTTTGGTTATTCCCGAACTCAAAGGCAAATTTGATGGTTACGCCCTGCGCGTTCCCACATCCACGGTTTCTGTGGTTGACTTTGTGTGCGAAGTAGAAAATGAAGTCACGACCAAAAGCCTGCGCGCTGCCCTGAAAGAGGGCGCGGAAAACGGCTCAATGAAAAACGTGATGGACTACGTAGAAGAACCGCTGGTCTCCATTGATTTCAAAGGCAATCCTGCCTCCAGCTCTATTGATGCCCAATTTTGCCAGGCCCTGGGCGGCAACATGATAAAAGTTGTCACCTGGTACGATAACGAATGGGGCTACTCTAACCGCACGGCCGACCTGGCCGGCCTGATGGCCGGCAAGCTCTAAACAAACTATTTTTTGTACTGAAAGAGGGGCTAATATTTAGCCCCTCTTCTACTCTTAAAATTCCTCGCTCAATTGACGCCTTAAACGAAAGATGATATAATGCTCAATTGAAAGTTGTGCAAAAAATTGGGCTCCGCGCCAGGTGCGCAGTTTATCTCCATTCCCCAATCAAAAAATCCGATACAGCAACAAACAAGTGCATAAGCTTATTAACGATATTTAACATTACCTCCTTATCTGCCGTAAAACTAACCAGGTTTTGTAGCATTTAGTTAAACCCTTTAACGTCTAAAATTAATCAACATGTTCTTTGTGTTTTATAACGTCCAGGCACAGCTAATTGCTGTTTTTGTTGCTCTCCACAGAAACATTGAGGTTTGTCAGCAACCCCTTTTCAAAATTCTTAATCTTCAATTTTATTATCAAAAGTAATTATAATAGTGCATTTGCACGCTATCAGGAGTGTTTATTATGAATATGGCTGCCCTAGAAGCCAAAACTCTGGATGAGTTACGAGCCGTAGCCAAAGAATCTGGAATTTCCGGCTTTAGCCGACTCAAGAAAAGTGATCTTATTTTACAAATCTTAAAGAATCAGGCTGAAACCCAGGGCTATATTTTTGGGGGCGGCGTGCTGGAAATCATTCAGGATGGCATTGGTTTTTTACGTTCCGTTGATTTGCTGCCCGGCCCCGAAGATATTTACGTATCACAAAGCCAGATCCGCCGCTTTGGTCTGCGCACCGGAGATATGGTCATTGGGCAAGTACGCCCTCCCAAAGAAACAGAAAAATATTTTGGGTTGCTCCGTGTAGAAGCCGTAAACGGGCTTGATCCCGAAGCCGCCAAGCGGCGTCCGGTTTTTGAACGACTGACCCCTATTTTTCCGGAAGAGCGGTTTCAACTGGAAACACGCAAGAATATTCTCTCAACCCGCCTGCTCGACTTGTTGGCCCCGATTGGGCGCGGTCAGCGCGGCTTGATTGTTTCTCCGCCAAAGGCCGGTAAAACCACCATTTTGAAACAGATTGCCAACGGCATCAGCTCAAATTATGACGACGCGCATATGATGGTGGTGCTGATTGGTGAACGACCGGAAGAAGTCACAGATATGGATCGTTCTGTTGAGGCCGAGGTTATGGCCGCCACGTTTGACGATCAGGAAGTTGATCAGACCCGGGTGGCAGAAATGGCGCTGGCCAAAGCCAAGCGGCTGGTCGAGGGGGGGCGTGATGTTGTGATCCTGATGGACTCACTGACCCGTTTGGCCCGCGCTTACAACCTGGTGGTGCCGCCCAGCGGCCGAACGCTGTCTGGGGGTATCGATCCGGCGGCCCTGTATCCGCCGAAGCGATTCTTTGGCGCGGCCCGAAATCTGGAAAATGGCGGCAGTTTAACCATCATCGCCACTTGCCTGGTTGATACCGGCAGCCGGATGGACGACGTCATTTACGAAGAGTTTAAGGGTACCGGCAATATGGAAATGCACCTGAGCCGCAAACTCTCCGAACGGCGCTACTTCCCCGCCATCGACATTGAGCGCTCCAGCACCCGCCGCGAAGATTTACTGTTGCCGCCAAAAGACCTGCAAAAAGTGTGGACGCTGCGCCGCATGATCACGGCCGTGGGTGGAGGCCCGGAAGCTACCGAAATGATTCTGGATCGCCTGCCAAAAACAGACAACAACGAGGAATTCCTGGCAACACTCAATAAGGAGATCTACTAGGAAATGAGAATTAATTAACTTACCCATTTTCTCGTATTACGTGCTGCGTATTGCGTATAATTTTGCTCTTTACGGAGTACGCAATACGCAATATGTTGCCGGCCCCAATTGGGTAAGTTATTTACGCACCATTCCCAGGCAGCTTTCAGCATCTGTCTCGTTTGACGCCCCTGCCCAATCCAACTTTATTTGACACTTTTTCGGTGGTCAGCTATCATGCTGACCACTTTTGTTAAGTTTGCTTAAAAATTAAGCGAAAATACCTAAGCATATTTGCTAAATCAAGCTGGATAAATCAAGCTTGGCTTCGCAACTAAAACAACCTGAACACTTTATGCAATCATCATTTACTCAAAAATCGCCGGGCGCAATAAAAGAAAATGCACTGCCGGGCCAAGAATACAATGGAGAAAAAAGTCTGGCCGGCTTAAACCAGAACGCCTCGACGCGCCTGGGCTTTCTGGAGCAAACAACCCAAACGATAAAAAGCCGGCGACAAAAATTTGCCAACAATCCCGGCCTCAGAAACCGCATTATTACCCACATCACCATGCTGATTGTGGCGTTTATGGCCATTGGTTTGAGCCGGCTCGATCTATCGTGGGGCACTATTAGCGCAATTCGCCCGCTAAAATATGAAACCCAGAAGCCGGAAACCTCAGGTGCTGAAACCGGTAATCCCTTAACTCTTCCCGGCGAACTACGCAACATTCAGGATGATGTGCTGGTGCGCAGTGCGGTTCCACACACTATTATTCCAGACAGAACAACTCAAAGCGCTCAACTACCCGCGCAATCGGAGACCGGACTCCTCACTTATGCCGTGCAAGGCGGCGACAATATTTCCAGCATTGCCGCTAAATTTGGTTTGGAAGCAGAAACTATTATCTGGGCCAATCCTGATCTGGAATATAACCCGGACCTGTTATCGGTGGGCCAAGAGCTAACCATTTTGCCGGTTGATGGCGTTTATCACCAAATTGGCAGCGGTGATACTATTGCCGGGATTGCCGCTACTTTTCAGACCGATTCGCAACTGATTATTAACCACCCTGCCAATAACCTTGATCCTGATAACCTGGTCATCCGAGCCGGAGAATGGCTGGTTGTGCCGGGGGGCAGAAAGCCATTCAAGCCCAGAGCGGTAACCGCCTACAGTGGCCCGGCCCCTGCAGATGCAACGCTGGGCACCGGGATTTTCGGCTGGCCGGCCAGTGGTACAATAACTCAGGGATATTACGGCTACCATCCCGGCATTGATGTGGCCGGCTGGCTGGGGGCACCCATTTTGGCGGCAGACTCAGGATATGTTATTGCTGCCGGCTGGGACAACACCGGCTATGGAATTAATGTGGTAATTGATCATGGCAACGGTTTTCAAACATTGTATGCCCACCTGCAAGCCTATAATGTTGAACCGGGCACAAATGTGTCAAAAGGGCAGCAGATTGGCGAGATGGGCAGCACCGGAAACTCGACCGGCCCCCACCTTCACTTTGAAATCAGGCATGGCACCGTTCAAAGAAACCCCTACGGGTTTTTGCCATAAAAAAAGCCACCCAACGCGGGTGGCTTTTTTGTTATCTGTTTGCTCAAGGCGTGTCCCGAATTCGGGACACGCCCGTTTAGGAATGAGAATTAATTAACTTACCCATTTTCTCGTACACCTGCACTGACCCGCAGGGGTCCGGCGCAAGTGTTGCGTATAATTTTACTCTTTACGGAGTACGTAATACGCAATATGTTGCCGGCCCCAATTGGGCAAGTTATTTACGCACCATTCCTTAATCAGCTGTAACTACTTAGGCACACACCTTTGTAGCCGCTATAGTAGCGTCCTTTTGCCGTTTTTACCCCCCCTCAATCCCCCCCGAATCGGGGGGGAAGTTAGAGGGGGGTAAGTAGTTACAATCAGCTTATTAGACATTATTAAAAATAAGTAGCTTTTCAATAATCCGGGGCTAAACACCCTTCGACAGGCTCAGGATACGCACCCTGAGCCTGTCGAAGGATGCCTCCCCCTACTTTTTGAGAAGCTACCAAAATAACATAGTCTGTTAAATATACTGAAAACAGAATGAGAACGGAACTTTTAAGATGTCATTCCCGCATGTTTTTAGCGGGAATCCACACTTGCAGGCCTCGCTGGATGCCTGACCGCAGGTACATTCAGGCATGATCCCTCATTTTTCTTAAAAGTTCCGGTTTCAAGCTAATCTAAGTATATACTGAAAACAGAATGAGAACGGAACTTTTTGGTGATGGTTTGTTATGCCCGA
>CAYWSS010000516.1:0-4687 GCA_964460505.1 uncultured Caldilineaceae bacterium
TCGGAGCAGAGAACGCCTGCCCCTCCAGAGTCCGCAGTATTTGCAGTAATATGGCACGAAGTGATTCGCGGGGATGAGGTCGCTCGGCAGTCAATCCCCCCTCCCGCATTCACGGGCAGCCCGGTTTTTGATGTAAGCCATAAATCTATCTGGCCGGCTCAATGTCTGTAACCATATTGAATGTATTTACTTTCAACACCCATCGACTGCCTACATTACAACTGTTCAATAAATCTGCGTTACTGCTGGAGTAGCTGTATTTTCCATCTTCGGTGGAAAAGTGGCAGGTGTACGTTTCTTCACGTTCACCCTCACGTTGCCTGTCTGCCAGCGAAAACACAGGCCACCGGGGGGTGAAACTGGTTCCCTTTTCAACCCGCTTATCAACTTCCCGCCATTCGTCAACGGCATATTTGCAAAATTGTTCGTAGATTTCGTATTTGCAGTCCTGCACAACTTCACCGTGACCGGAACCCTGGTCAACCGTGTAGGGGGTGCCGCACACCTCTTTGGCATCTCCACCTGAAGGTGGATTATCCACGGTACGGCGTAATTTTGCGGTACAAGCGCCCCTTTTTGATTCTGCCGGAAGTTGGTCATGCCAGTCTTCGTGGGTAACGGGCACCAGCCCTTCGATGGTAACTGCTCTTTCCCACGATACGCCGTCAACTTTACCGGTCAAGTCGCTGGTGCGGTTGAACAGGACAAAAAACGCGATGGCGGCAGCGCAGCAAATCAACCCCACCGCAGCCAATCCCAGCCCGCCAAATAATCTCCCTTTGCTCTTCTTCGCCGGCTTTTTTTCGGCAGATGGAACCGGTGGCGGGGCCGGCTGAGCCTGGGTTAAGGCCGAGCCGCATTGCACACATTTTGCGGCATCAGCCTGGTTAGAAGTGCCGCAGGCGGGACAATTAACCGGGGCGGCGGCTTTGCTGCGATGCGCGCCCAGCACCTGCCCGTGTTCGCGTTTGGTGCCTGCTGTCAGGTCTGCTCCGCATTGGGTGCAGGTCGTTGCGTCTCCCGGATGGCGGGAGCCGCAGTAATAGCAATGAATATCCGGGCCGGCTTTGGCCTTTTTTATTTTTGCTTTATCTGTGAGAATTTTTTCCTGAGCGGGCTGCTCAAATTGAACATCGTCGGGTTGAGGCATACCGCAACTGCTGCATGTTTTTTGTGGGCCGGGATTTCGCGTAGAGCAATTGGGGCACGTCCATTCCAGCTCAACGTAGCCCAGTGACTTTTTTACCATTTGTGTTCCCCCCCGTGGCGAGTGCAAACAGCCATTTTGTAACCGTTCACCCCTCTCCCGCAAAGCGGGGGGGTAGGGGTGAAATCCTTGAACCCAAAAATTCTTTACAGATGAGACAAGATTTTGACTCACGGATACAAAGGGAACGCGGATGAAAATAAATAAAATTATCCATGTTTTTTCCATCCGTGAGGCATAAATTATTTGCCGGTTTGAGGCGAAGCTTCGTTAGACGGTTACGCTATTTTAGTGGCCTGCCGGTTTAAAACTGATGACCTTCATTCTTCAGCGCGCTAACATCACGCCGGATAGTCCTGGTCGATACATTTAGCAGGCGAGCCAGCTCCTTTTGCGTGAGAACGCCGCCTTGATCCAGGGCCTCCTGCTGTATCCGCAAGATACGATGATGCCGCAGCCCGCCCGAACCTGCTTTATCCTTTAGCTCTGTATCCTCAATCCCGGCGTCTATCGTTAAAATTACGTTTACCCTGTTTTCATCCGGTGTACCGGTAGACGGGTGTTGGGCTGTAACTGTGGTTTGCACCTGCCCCGATTTTACCGCATTTGACGGAATCGGGTCGTTGGCCGGGATCGTGGTTTTCGCTGCTTTTTGAATTTGGTGGATGACATCCGGCGACAGATTGAGATCGGTGAGCGCCTGAAGAAAGGTTGCCCCCGGCCCATTTTGCTCCTGATTTCCGGGAATGGGAGCCGGAGCCGGAACCGGATGAACGGCCGGCTGCGTTTCTTGTTTTGCCGCCCTGTCCGGTTTAATCTCAATTGTATCCGCTTTTCTGATGTTATTCAATTGGATTTTGGTTCCATCTTCGGCCACAATCAAATCGCCGTGGTAGCGTCCCTTAAAAGCGGCCACAATTTTTTCGGGGGAACTATCAAATTCTGTGCCAATGTGACTAACGAGCACGTGTGGAATTTTGGCTGCCTCGGCAAATTCGGCTACAGTTTCCGGTTTGTGGTGCGCCATTTCGTGAATGAGAAGATCGCAGCCTTTTACGTGCGCGCTCAGCTCGTAGGGTGAACTTAAATCGCCGCTGTAGACAACCCGCCAGCCCGGCCCTCTTAACACCATTCCGCAGGAGACCGCCTTTTTCCCAAAGCGCGTTTTGTGCTTTGGTTTTTCCAGATGCTGGGTTTTGAAATAATTTATCCGCAGCAGCGCCTCTCGATAGAGCCGGTCAGGTTTTACATTGGTTATTTTTAATTTGTAGCTGAGTTCATCCGGCAGCAGGAAGGTGTCGTTAAGCAGCCGGTCAATCTTGGCGCGCGTGCCGCGCGGCCCATAAATTTTGAGAGATTTGAGGCGCTTGAGCTGGTGATTTTGGCTAATGAATAGCCCCAGATTAGCCACGTGATCCACGTGCCAGTGACTTAAAAGCACAGACTGAACATCGAGCGGGTCCAAATTGTAGCGGTACAGCAGGGTAGTGACCGGCGCGCCGCAATCTATCAAAAACAGCTTGCCGGTTACGGTCAGTGCATAGGCGCTGGCAAAGCGACGTCTGGTGGGGGTACCAGATGATGAGCCGAGAACAATCAGTTCATCAGCCATAGCATTTCTCCCTCAACGGAAAGTAAAATGGGCGTGACCAAAATGAGTTGGGGAGAGCTACCCGCTGCGCGAAGCCCCCCGGCCGGCGGCGCTTTTTCATTCACTTTAGTCACACCCAAATAAAATAGTGGTAACTGCTCAACAGGCAGCCGGTTCATCACAAAAGCCTAAACCGCATCTTAGCCCGTTAATGGTTACTGGCAGGTTGCCACATTTGTCTCGTGGGTTGCAAAATCTTCGGCAAACAGGTGCGCTCCTTCGCCGCCGCATCCCATAAAGAACAGGAAATTGGTGGGCTTCGGATTTAGCGTGGCGTTAATGGAAGAAGCGCCGGGATTGGCAATAGGCCCCGGAGGTAGCCCCGGGTTGAGATAGGTATTGTACGGCGAGTTCACTTCCGAATATTCCTCTAACGTTACCGGAGTTTTCCACCATTGGCCGGTATCGGTCTGGTAGCCCATGGCATACTGAACCGTGGGATCAGCCTGCAAATACATTCCCTGCGCCAGCCGATTTAAATACACGCTGGAGATCAGGGGCCGTTCGCCGGGAACCACAGCTTCACGCTCAACAATGGATGCTATTCTAAGTATATCATAAAATGTGTAACCCTGCCCGGATGCCATGGCCACCGCGTTAACGGAAATTTTGCCGGCCATATTATCCAGCATGCGGCGGATCAGATCGTCTGGCGAGGCGTTGACCGGCAGCCGGTATGTGTCGGGAAAAAGAAAGCCCTCGTAGGAGGCATCTGCCGGACGGTCAGCCAGCAGCGGGTGCTCCACGCCTGTTCCCTGCCGGACAAAAGCCAGAAATTCGGCGCCGTCCATAATGCCTTCTTCGGTCAATTTTTCGGCAATTTCTTCGGCCCGCCACCCTTCGGGAATGGTCACCGACACTTCCTCAAAGTTAGCCTTTTGCAGCGCCTCGGCAATTTCCCGCATATTCATATTGCGACGCAGTTCGTAATCACCGGCTTCCAGAGAGGAGTCTAATCCGTTGTAACTGAGGAACCGGCGAAAAAGATCGGGGTTGGTAATAAATTGCTGCTCCTGAAGTTTGGCGGCAATGCCGGCGGCAGTTTCACCAATTTCCACGGTAAAGGGCACCGGTGAAGGGTCTGTGGAGATGGGGCTGTTGATGGTTTCGGCGTGATATTGCAGGTAAAGCCCCAGCGCAAATTCTTCAAAATTCTGCGGTGAACGAACAACGGCCTCGTCTCCGCCCACAGAAATTGATGACGCTGCTTCAGCATTTTGATTGGAAAACGCCCAGTAGCCGGCCCCTAAAATTACTACAATGGCGCCAATGGCAATGACAAATATTAATAATCTAATAATGGCTCTGATAAAGACCATTTGCACTCCGTTTTTTGGACCTGTGCAATTAGCCAACAGTGGTTAACCGGAATGTGGAAATATTGCCGGCAACTGCACAGGTTGCGTTTTTTAAGGAAAAGATGCAAATATCTTGATTGTGCGTATTGTTCACAAACTGTAAATATACATCAATCCAATGGATTAGGCGAATGAACGAATCGGTGAATAAGCGAATGTGCGCTCCTGCAACCTGCCCCTTACTCGTTACCGGTGTCTGCATTTGAGGTTTCGTTAAGCAGTAAATTCATTTCAGGTTCCCAACATTCACAGGCCTCACGGATAGAATTGCCCTTGACCAGGGTGCCTTCGTACGGAACCAGATTTTGCTGCACTTCCCAGCCATCCAGATTCATGGGCACCGGGCCGCCGGCGGCCATCCACTCGCCGTTGTAGCGGCGGGCCAAATGGAGGGGACTGGAAATAGACAACACCGCTTCGCACGAACAGGACACAATGTGATTCACATGTCTTTACACGCTCTCATCTGGA
>CAYWSS010000517.1:0-4677 GCA_964460505.1 uncultured Caldilineaceae bacterium
GAGGGCCAACCCGGCCTGCTCCGGCTTGATAACGAGTACCATGCCCACGCCCATATTAAACACCCGCAGCATTTCCATGCCCGATACGCCACCACGTTTCTGAAGCAGCCGGAACAGCGGCGGCACCGGCCAACTGCCGCGGTCAACGCGCGCGGTTAATCCATCCGGCAGGGCGCGGGGAACATTCTCCGTGAGTCCCCCGCCGGTGATGTGGGCGATTCCCTGCACGGAAACAGCCGCCGCGCGTAACTTTGCCAGCTTGGCCAGATAAGCCCGGTGCGGAGTTAGCAGCGCCTCGCCCAGTTGGCCAATCCCTTTGAACTCTGTCTCCAGTGGGGTGTTGGCGAAAATGGTGCGGATGAGCGAATAGCCGTTGGTGTGCGCCCCGGATGAAGGCAACCCCAGCAGCAGATCACCGGCAGCCAGCGTTGGTCGGGGATACAACCGCTCCCGGTCAACCAGCCCCACAATCGTACCCACCAGGTCGAACTCCGAGTCCTGGTACACGCCGGGCATTTCGGCGGTTTCGCCGCCCAGCAGGGCGCAGCCCACCGCTTTGCAGGCTTCGGCAATGCCGGTTACGACCTCGGCCACCATCTTCGGGGCCAGTTTGCTGCTGGCAATGTAATCCAGAAACAGCAGCGGTTTTACACCCTCGCCGGCACAGGCAATATCGTTGAGACAGTGGTTGACAATATCGTGGCCGATGCCCCGGTATCGACCCATCGCCGCGGCCAGTTTTACTTTTGTGCCCACCCCATCGGTAGAGGCAACCAGTGCGGGGGAAGCAAAATCGTCAAGTTGACCGCTCAGGCTGTACAAGCCGCCGAACGCGCCCACGCCGGCTAAAACATTGGGGCCGTGCGTGCCGGCCACAGCTTCTTTCATTAAATCGACTGTTTGTTGTCCGGCATCGATTGAAACGCCGGCTTTCTCGTATAAATTGCTCATTCTATTTCCCTGACAGAATTAAACTTCTTCTTATCATACCAGCTACATCATCAGTGGAGAAATATAAATGGAAAGTAACCGTTCACCCCCCTCCCAGAATTATGTCATTCCCGCACGTATTAAGCAGGAATGACAGGGGGGCTGAATGGTTACAATGGAAACCATCCAGGCACAGGTATCTCCAGAACTGGCTCGGCGGCTACACGCGCATCGGGGTGAATTGCCTGGCATATTGGAGTTGGGGCTGCGTTATCTTGAAACAGGGATAGATGCTAAATCTGATACCGAAATCGTGTCAGAGCGTGAGCGAGCAGATCGGGTTCTCAGAGAAGCGGGTCTGCTAACGGAATTGGGTCCAGAGTTACGCAAACGGGCTGAATTATCAACCGTAACTTTAGATGAAGTTGTTGAGTTTATGACCTCTGCCGGAGGAAAACCCCTAAGTGAAATTGTGTTAGAGCAACGTCAGGCCAAAGAACGGTAAACCGCTAT
The DNA here is from genome assembly GCA_964460505.1 of uncultured Caldilineaceae bacterium. GTDB lineage: Bacteria > Chloroflexota > Anaerolineae > 4572-78 > J111 > J095. The sequence goes on from CAYWSS010000517.1 coordinate 1,444, forward strand.
TTTCTGGATACCAGTGTCATTGTTAAGCGGTATATTGTTGAATCAGACAGCGATTGGGTTAGAAATCTGACCGATTCAGCCGGTGGACACGAAAGATTTTTTCCCGCTTGTTTTTGCCACCGCTGATAACGAATTACTGCAAGCTGCTCAATCCGACGGGAATCCCTGAGCCTTCTCCAAAATAACTCTTTTACTCTGTAGGCGGTGACATTGCCCGCCGGCCAATATCGGTTCGGTAATGCATGTCGTCAAATTGAATGGCTTTGATACCGGTGTAGGCCCGGTCAAGGGCATCGCGCAGAGTATCGGCGGTGCCGGTGATGTTCAGCACGCGCCCGCCACTGGTTGTCACCTGTCCATCTTCGGCCAGAGCCGTACCGGCGTGGAAAATAGTCACGCCATCCAGTCGGGCCGCTTCCTCCAGCCCGGCGATGACTTTGCCTTTTTCGTAACTGCCGGGATAGCCACCGGAGGCCAGCACCACCGTGGCCGCCGAGCCACTGCGCCACTCAACTTTGGCTTTGGACAGGGTGCCGTTGAGGCTGTGTTCCACAATCTCCAGCAGGTCAGATTTGAGCAACGGCAGCAGCACCTGCGTTTCCGGGTCGCCGAAGCGGCAGTTGAATTCGAGCACTTTGGGGCCGGCGGGGGTAAGCATCATGCCGGCGTACAGGATGCCCACGTAGGGCGAGCCTTTGGTTTGCATCCCGGCCAGGGTGGGCAAAATAACCGTTTCGTTGATTTCGGCCAGCAACTCCGGGGGGCAGATAGGGGCCGGAGCGTAAGCGCCCATGCCGCCGGTATTTGGCCCTTTGTCCCGGTCGTAAGCCCGTTTGTGATCCTGCGCGGGAGGCATCAGCACTGCGGTTTGGCCGTCGCAAAAAGCAAACACAGACACTTCCGGCCCGGCCATCCGCTCTTCAATTAATACCTCGTCCCCGGCCTCGCCAAACTGCTTGTCGCGCATGATGCGGCGCAGCGCGGCCTCGGCCTCTGCCGTGGTTTCGGGCAGGATAACTCCCTTGCCCGCCGCCAGCCCGCTGGCTTTGATGACAATGGGCGATTGTTGCGCCCGCAAATATTCCCGCGCCGACTCAAAATCGGTGAAGGTGGCAAAATCTCCGGTGGGGATGTTGTGCCGTTTGAGAAAATTTTTGCAAAAGGCTTTGCTGGCCTCAAGCTGCGAGGCGGCTTTGCCTGGCCCCCAGATTTTCAGCCCGTGCGCCTGAAACTCATCGACAATGCCTTCGGCCAGCGGAATTTCTGGCCCAACCAGCGTCAGCTCGACGCCGGAATTGACAACATACTCGCGCAGCGCCGCAAAATTGAGCGTGCCGGTATCAACATTATTTTGTGTGCCTCCATTGCCCGGCGCCACCACCACTTCGGTAACGCGCGGTGACTGGGCAATTTTCCAGGCCAGGGCGTGTTCGCGCCCGCCGGAACCAATAATTAATAGTTTCATGCGCCAAATGCCTGTTCTAATGATAGTTTGCTGATTTCTTCATCCAATAAAATGGGATAGTTACCGGTAAAGCAGGCGTTACAGTACCCCAACGCTTCACCCTCGGCGGTAATGGCGCCCACGGCCCGCATCATTCCTTCTGTGGAAATGTAGGCCAGGCTGTCTGCGCCGATTTTCCGGCAGATTTCCGGGACTCTGTGTTGGTAGGCAATCAACTCTTCCTGCGCCGCCATATCGATGCCCATAAAGCAGGAGTATCTGATGGGCGGCGACGAAACCCGGACGTGAACCTCGCCGGCTCCGCCGTCGCGCAGTAGCTGCACCAGCGGCCCGGCGGTGTTGCCGCGCACAATCGAATCATCAACCATCACCACCCGTTTGCCGGTCAGGTTGCCCGGCAGCGGGTTAAATTTCAAGGTGACGCTGTTTTTGCGCAGCCGGTTATCGGGTTGAATAAAGGTGCGCCCAATGTAGCGATTTTTGATTAACCCTTCGCTAAAGGGCAGGCCCACCCCTTGCGCGTAGCCAATGGCTGCCGGGGTGCCGCTGTCCGGCACGGCCACCACCAGGTCGGCCTCGGCGGGGGCTTCTTCGGCCAGCCGCCGGCCCAACTCCTGCCTAATTTTGTGGATGACCTGCCCCTGAAACATGCTGTCGGGCCGGGCAAAATAGATGTGCTCAAAGGTACACAGGGAAAATTGGCGGGGAGCCGCCCCCTGCTCAAAATGAACCCCGCCCGCGTCGAGCCGCACAATTTCGCCCGGCGCAATCTCGCGGATAAGCTCGGCCCCAATGGTGGCAAAGGCGCAGGATTCCGAGGCCAGCACGTAACCGGCTTCTCCCAATTTGCCCACCACCAGCGGCCGAAAGCCCCACGGGTCGCGGATGCCGTACACGGCCTCTCTGGTGAGAATGGTTAGCGCGTAGGCCCCCTCGGCCTGGGCCATTAGCATGCGCAGGCGGCTGTTCCAGTTGCCGTGCCCGCCGGCCAGCACCTGCACAATTACCTCGCTGTCGGACGAGCTGATGAGGCCGACGCCGCGCTGTAACAGATCGCGCCGCATCTGGGGGGCGTTGATGAGATTGCCGTTGTGGGCCACGCCCAGCGGCCCCAGCGCGGTTTCAATGAGCAGCGGCTGGGCATTTCGCAGGTGGCTGGAGCCGGTGGTAGAGTAGCGGTTGTGTCCAATAGCCAGCCGGCCCGGCAGGGTTGACAGGTTTTCTTCGTTAAAAACCTGGCTGACCAGCCCCATGGCTTTGTAAATGTGGGCCACCTGGCCATCGCTGGTAGCAATGCCGGCGCTTTCCTGCCCGCGATGCTGCAAGGCGTGCAGGGCAAAAAAGGTAAGCCGGGACACATCCTCGGCGGGGGCGTAAATACCAAACACGCCGCAGGCTTCGCGGGGCGAATCATCTTCAACTGACATGGTTTGTCCCAAATGAGGGGCTTTAAAATTTTCTTTCGATAAATCCATATTTCTGTCCTTTTGGCTCATGTTCAGTACAAGTGACCGGCACTTAAAATAGTGGCCCTAAAAGGGCCGGTTACTTTAATTTACCTGATGATTTTTGCGGTATTGCCAAAAAATATTTATACCGATGCAGCAGGCACTTTACAATTTATAATTCACCGTTTACCATTTGCCATTTTTTTTGGACAAAAGGGGACAGTTATTTAATCCCGATTCCTTACCAAACCGGAGGTAATCATTCACCCCATACGCATCAAGCTAATAATTAGGGTAATGGGGAACAATCAGAGCAGATTT
>CAYWSS010000518.1:0-4641 GCA_964460505.1 uncultured Caldilineaceae bacterium
GGAAAAGTTTTTGCCCAACGATTTGCGTATTTCGTATTGCGTAAAGAAGGGGCTAATACGCAATACGGATGTTATTTAGGAAAATTTTTTTCTGGACATCTATATTTGTTATTGCCCGTTTACGGCAATTTTTGATTCCTGGAGTTTATCTTGCATCATCAGTAGGGAGAAAGTATGGCCAAAGAAAAGGTTCTTATTGTAGATGATGAAGTTGATGTACTGGATTTATGCAAGCGGATTCTGATGTCGCAGGGTTACCGGGTTGAGAGCGCCCACAACGGTTACGAGGCCATTGATGTGGCCAGCAGCAAGAAATTTGATTTGCTCTTAACCGACATCAAAATGCCCGGCATGACCGGGCTAGAGATTGCCCAGCACCTTAAAGAGGCCGACCCCAGCATTATCTGCGTCACAATGACCGGCTTCAGTACTATGGACATGGCCATTAATGCCCTGAAATTGGGCATTGATGAGTTTATTCTTAAGCCATTTACCCCAAAAGAGTTAAGCGCCGCTATTTCCAAAGCGCTGGAAAAAGAACGCCTGCGAAAAGAAAATTTTCGACTGCGCTCACTCATTCCTCTGTTTGAACTGAACAAAACGCTCATGAGTACCGTAGAAGAAGACAATCTCCTTAATCGGGTGCTTGAAATTGCGCTGGAAGAAACTAACGCCTCGTTTGCCGGAATTTATCTGCTTCAATATGATACTATTACCCGCTCAATTTGCCGTAACCTGGCATTCCAGCAACAGGAGACAGGCCGGCAATTGGCCAAACTCATTATACAGGAAAAAGTGCCTCCTAAAATGAGCCTGGAGCATGCTCTGCCCGATTGCCGTCGCTTTTTGGAAACGCTGAACGCCTCATCAATTATTGCCGCGCCGTTAAAATCACAAAATGCCCACCTGGGCGTACTTATATTGGGTAGAGTAGACAGTCAATTTGCTCCCAGCGATGGCGAACTGCTATCGGTGCTGTGCGGGCAGGCGAGCATTGCTCTGGAAAATGCCCGTCTGTTTTCGGAGAAGGAAAAAGCCTACGAAGAGCTGAAACAGCTTGACCATATGAAGAGCGAGTTCATTAATATTGCTGCACACGAGCTGCGAACACCGTTAGCCATATTAATGGGTTATGCTACCGTCCTGGAAGAAGATTCACCGGAAGATCAGCTACTGTTTATTTCTAACATTACCCGAAATGCAATGCGGCTGCGGGCATTAATTGACGACATGCTCAGCCTGCAATATTTGGAAAGCGGCGTGCCCCCGCACGCTCAAGATACGCTTAACCTGCGTGAAGTTGTACAGGAGGTAACGCAAGATGTGGCGCTGCTGGTAGAAAAAAAGCAGCTTGATTTTATCCTTAACATACCGCCCGATTTCCCAGAGATGACCATCGACCGGCAAAAACTGGATCTGATTTTAGTCAACATTATTCACAACGCGGTAAAATTTACCCCGCCTGAAGGAAAGGTTACATTTAAGTCTGATGTCGATGGCGAGTATGCCCTCATTTCTGTTCACAACACCGGCAGCGTTATCCCCCAGAAACAACTCAACAAAATATTCGAACGTTTCTACCAGATTGAAGCGTCACTGACCCGCGAACACGGCGGGGCCGGGTTGGGCCTGTCTATTGCCAGAGGAATGATAAATGTATGTGGTGGAGACATTTCTGTAGCAAGCTCCGAGGTTGAGGGGACTACTTTTAGTTTTAATTTGCCGCTTGACAACAGTAACCTGGAAGCCCGAAAACTCCTTCTTTAATTGGAACTCCACCGGTAATCCTGAAGAAGCCTGGTTTCCACCAGGCTTTTTATTTGCGGGTAGAGGTTTTCTGCGGCTGCGTCAAACCAGTAAATACGATCATCATCCAACCGGAACCAATTGTACTGCTGCCGAATAAATCGTCGGGTCTCTTTTTTTATCAGCGCCACCGCTTCATCAAGACTAACCTCATCCCGCAGATACTGGCCAATTTGTTTGTACCCCAGGCCCATCATCGCCGGTTGATTCCAGCCGTACCCGGCTTGAGCCAGTTGGCGCACCTCTTCCAGCAGACCCATTTCCATCATTTTGTCAATGCGATAATCAACGCGCTCATACAAGCGTTCACGCGGCATGGTGATACCCACCTGCAAAATATTGTACGGCGGCGGATTTTTTCGTTGATGCTTGCTAATGGGGATGCCGGTTTTTTGGTATACTTCTAACGCCCGGATGACTCGTCGCAAATTACGGGGGTCGATTTTTCCGGCGGCAACGGGGTCAACGTTTGTCAACTCTCCGTGAAGGACAGCCGGCCCCAATTCCCTGGCCCTGGCTTCCAAATTGGCTCTCAATTCCATATCGGGCGGTACGCGCGGAATGTTCCACCCCTCAACCACGGCTTTTACCCATTGGCCGGTGCCACCAACCAACACAGGCAAACGTTGCCGCTCATGAATACCCCCGATAATTTTGTAGGCCCGTTCCTGAAATTCAGCCAAAGTCAGAATTTCTTCCGGGTCAACCACATCCACCAGATGATGAGGCGCAGCGGCTAACTCTTCGGGCGCAGCCTTGGCCGTGCCAATATCGCACTGCCGGTAAATCTGGCGCGAGTCTGCGGAGATAATTTCCACAGCAAAATCGCCGGCAAGTTGCACCGAAAGCGCAGTTTTGCCGGCGGCAGTTGGACCAACAATTACAAGGAGAGGATTCTCTAACATAGCCAGGGGTTAGGGGTTAGGGGTTAGGGGTTAGGGAAATGTTAATTCCCAACTCCTGACTCCTGACCCCTACTTACAATCCGTAAATATCGGAGAATTTCCGGTTAATATAATTCAGGTAAGGGCCGGCTTTAATGCCGTCATCCCCGGTGACACGTTTTATCAGTTCTGTGGCGGTAAACTTTCTGCCGTACCGGTGAATGTTTTCTCTGAACCAGCCCAACAGGGCCTCAAAATCGCCCTGCGCAAATTGTTCGGGTAAGTCGGGAATATCTTTTAAGGTTTGCTCATAAAATTGCAGCGAGAGCACATTGCCCAGCGTGTATGTGGGAAAATAGCCCATCATTCCGCCTGACCAGTGAATATCCTGCAATACGCCCAACGCATCATTGGGCGGGGTCAGCCCCAGATTTTGTTGCATTTTGGCGTTCCAGGCATCGGGCAGGTCGGCCACTTTTAGTTGCCGGGTTAACAACTCCTGCTCCAATTCAAAGCGCAGGAAAATGTGCAGGTTGTAGGTTACTTCGTCGGCTTCAACCCGAATAAACGATGGCTCCACCTTGTTGATGGCCCGATAAAAATCTTCCATCTTCGCCGAACCAGCTTGTTCCGGGAAAAACTCTTGCAAGCGGGGATAATAAAATTGCCAGAACGCCCGACTGCGCCCCAATACATTTTCCCACAACCGCGATTGAGATTCGTGCACCCCCAGTGAAGTGCCACCGGCCAACAGCGTGCCCTCCAGCGAAGATGCGCTGTTTTGTTCGTACAGGGCATGGCCGCCCTCATGCAGGGTGCTGAACAGCGACGACGGAAACAGGTTTTTGTGGACGCGGGTGGTAATTCGCACATCGTTGACGGAAAAGCTGGTTGTAAACGGATGGGTTGATTTATCCTGCCGGCCCCGTTTCAAATCAAAGCCAATGGCTTCCAGCGGAATCATTCCAAAATCCCACTGGGCAGTTTCATCGTAATCCTGCGCCAGCAACGAACCGTCCACCGCCTCCTGATGTTCAGAAATAGCCTGGACCAGCGGCACCAGCGCAGATTTTAGCTGCGCAAAAACCTCCGCTACGTCTGATGTTTTCATGCCCGGTTCAAATTGGTCCAGCAGCGGGTCATAAATAGAATCTTCGTAGCCGTAGGCCTCAGCCGCCTGAATATTCAGGCCGATAATTTTTTCCAGAACCTCCTGAAATTGAGCGAACTCTTTATCCTGCCGCGCCCTGGTCCAAATCTGCTGCCCCAGCGAGAAGGTACGGCTCATTTCCTCCACCAGCGCGGGCGGCAATTTTCGCGCCTTGTCATATTCGCGGCGAGCCACCCGCACCAGGCCGGCCTCATCGGAGTCGTACTCAAAATCGGCCTGCGCCAAATCCGATAAAAGCCGGCCAATTTCGTCGGTGGTAAACATTTCGTGCGCCAACTTTTCCAGCGTAGCCAACTGCTCGGCCCGAGCGGTTGCCCCACCCGGCGGCATATTCACCTGCTGGTCCCAGCCCAACACGGCGCCCGCTTGCTGGATGTTTACCACGTCTTTTAGTTTTGATTGAAGTGTTTCTAGTTTTTGTTCCAAAATTATTGCTCCCTTAAATGTAATGTTGGCAAAGTGGGTGAGGAGTGCAAAACTATGTATGTCCAATCACAATCGACAACACAATTTTTCATTCACCGTACGCCTTGTAATAGATGATATGTGCTAATTCGAAGAATGAAACCAGACGCTCCCTACAGTGTAACCCACGTGGTGTTGCAATACAAAAACCGGGGGGGGCTCGGGGAACTTATCCAAGAAAAAGAGAAAACCGGCCCAGGCCACGACCTTCGTTTCGGCCAACTAACTTCGGTGTGACACAGTACGTTTGCGAAGAAGAGCGACTCAGAATTAGAATCCTCTATTCAAAACTGACAATTTGAATGGAGGAAAGAG
>CAYWSS010000519.1:0-4640 GCA_964460505.1 uncultured Caldilineaceae bacterium
AGGGGGGAGTTAGAGGGGGGTAAGTAGTTACATTCTTTTTTTGTGCTAATTTGTGTTAATTCGTGGCGGATTATTGCTGGGAGGCGAGAGTATCTGCGCCGGCTTTAATCGTAAATCCAAAATCGTAAATTGACATAAGAGGCAAGACATGCGAGTCAGCAAGCAGACGGACTCAAAACTGGTTGTAAAAACAAACGAAAAACGGCTGCTGCGCTTTTTGGGGCTGCTGGCACTGGTGGGCGGGGTGGCAGTCAATCTGTATGTGGGGGTGTCGCTGCCGGGGCTGGATGAGTTGCAGCCGCCCACTCTTTTTGCGTACCAGCAGGATGGCACTCCCGGCGTGGAGGGCGAGGTAGCGGCGGAAGCAGACAGCGCGGTTTTTCAATTTGGCAACTACATTGGGTTGATGCTTCTGGCCCGGGAGCGATTGTGGACCACCCTGGGCAGCGTGGCCATGCTGGCGGGCGCGCTGATTCTGCTGGGGCCTTATCGGCCCACGGTGACCACGTTCGACACAAAAAAGCGGCAGGTGACCGTTAAACAGCCGCGTTGGTTCTTTAGAAGCAAACGCGATACCTGTCCGTTCCACAACATTTCCGCCATCCGCGTAGAACGGGATCGCGTTCGCACCAAACCCGGGCGCTGTTTTGGCGCAAATTTAATCATCAGCCACAGCGAGGGGCGACCGCTGTCTGAAGATTATGTGCATTACACCACCGTTTTCCCGCTCAGCGAGCAGTACCGGTACGATTACCCAACTGCCCAGGCCGTGGTCAACCGGGTACAGTCATTTTTGGCCGGCGTTTAGCAACTTGTAGGTTGGGTTGAGCCAAAACCGGCCCGCATTTAGAGCCAATGTTGGGTTTCACTCAACACATTATCGTCAGACCTGGTAGCGAAACCCAACAATTGAGGGGAGCGGTTCCAGGTTCGCACGTTCAACCCAACCTACCATAATCCAATTGCACAAGCTGGAATATCTGGAGGAGATTGATGCTCAGAGGCGTACTGCGCAAAAAAATCCACAGCGACATCTTTGATAATATGGGGCGCACCATTCAGGTGGTGCTCATCATTGCCATCGGGTCAATCGCCGTCGGTGCCATTACCGGTGCGCTGGAATTCATTCAAAAAGATGTCACCGCCGGCTGGATGCAAAACGATCCCGCGTCGATTGCCTTTAGCTTGGGCGACGAAGGAGTCGACCAGAATATGGTCGATACCCTCCGCAAGTTCCCGGAGGTAGACCAGGTTGAGGGACAGCTCCGCGAAAGCATCAAGTGGCGACGCAGCCGGGACGACGAGTGGAAACCGGCCACCCTCCGGGCGCGGGAAGATTATCAGGATATGGAGCTTTTCTCGTTACAATTACGGGCCGGCAGTTGGCCCCGCCAAAGAGTGATGAGCGTGAACCGGGGCTATGGCGTGGCGCCGGGGGAAAAAGTTTACCTGTTTATTAACGACAAAGAACGGTTGGTGGACATTGGCGGTGAAACATGGTACATGAACGCGCCGCCCCCAGCCTTTGAAGGTAACCCGGCCTTCTTTGCCACCAAAGAGTATTTTACCGATTTAACCGGACAGGATGAACATACCTATCTCACCGCATCGGTGCCGGGCGAATATACCGAGACCAAAGCCATTGCCGCCGCCGTCAAAATTGAAGATCGACTGGAAGGGGAAAATATTGAGGTTTTTCCCGGCACCAACGACGGCACCAAAGTCATTGACCCCGGCAAACATCCGGCTCAGGACCCCATCAATGGGGTATTTCTTATTTTGCAACTGATGGCTTTTGCTGCGCTGATTTTGGGGCTGTTTCTGGTGTACAACACCATCACTGCTATTATCAGCCGGCAGGTGCCGCAAATTGGCGTGCTGAAGGCCATTGGGGCTACATACGGCCAGATTTTGATTCTTTATTACACCATGGTGTTTTTCTACGGAGTGATGGCGGCGGTGGTTTCGGTGCCACTGGGAGCAATGGCGGCGCACGGCCTGCGGGTGTGGATGGTCAACTTTATAGCGATGGACCCCGGCCCCCTTGGGTTATCAACCCAAACCGTGCTGCTTCAACTGGCCATCTGCATTATTTCTCCCCTGCTGATTGCCACACTGCCCATCTTCCGGGGGGCGGGCATCACTGTGCGAGAGGCCATCAGTAGTTACGGGTTGACCGGCGGTGGGGGCTTGTTGGACCGGTTAATAGCCAAGATTGCCTTTTTGCCCCGCATGACCTCAATGGCCGTTAGCAACACGTTTCGTAAAAAGATGCGGCTATTTATGACAGAACTCAGTCTGGTAGGGGCCGGCATTTTGTTTATGGCCGTGATGAGTACGCAATCCTCTATTCGGTTTACCTTTGGGCCGGTTTTGTTCGATACCCTGCGCACCGATCTGCTGTTTGAATTTGAAGAGAGGGAACGCTACACCGAGGTTGAACGCGTGACCCGGGATGACGAATCGAAAGTGAGAGATGTTGAAATGTGGGCTCCCGTGCGGGGTGAAATTAGGCCGAAAGGGCAACCCGAGGCGTTTGGCGACCGCACCGTCTCGATTACGGGCATGCCCATCCCTTCCAATATTTACGGCCCCCAGTTGCGGGCCGGACGCTGGCTGCTGCCGGATGATGCCTTTGCCCTGGTGATGCATCAGAAAGAGGCAGCTGAAATTGGGGTGGGCGTGGGCGATTGGGTGACGCTGAATATTCCCACCAAGCGGGAAACGGATTGGCAGGTGGTGGGGCTACTCAACGATCCGGTGAACGATAAACGCATCATTGCCCCCAGAGAAACGCTGGTTATTGCCCAACGGCAGGTGGGCCGGGGCAGCGATCTGTTTGTGACTACGACCAATACCGATCCGGCCCAGGATATTGAAGTGTCGGACCGGCTGCGGCGCAAGTATAACAACAACGGGCTGGAATTGGCCGCCACCGATGCTGACACCCTGCAACTTCTGTCTGAGGAGGTGATCAGCAGATTCAACATTATCATCTATTTGCTGCTGATTATGGCCAGTTTAATTGCTATTATAGGCGGCATTGCTCTAAGTGGCGTGCTCTCCATCAATGTGCTGGAGCGACGCACTGAAATCGGCATTTTACGCTCCATTGGAGCCTCAAACAACGCCATCGGCATTTTGTTTATTACCGAAGGGGTGCTGATGGGCTGGTTAAGCTGGCTCATTGCCGTACCCCTCAGCCTGCCCATTGGGCAGGGATTGAATGCCGGCGTGGGGGCTGCCGTCAACGCGGAACTCTCGTTTGAATATTCGGTCACCGCCGTGTGGGTCTGGTTTATCATCATCACCGCGCTGGCCATCATTGCCAGTTGGTTCCCTGCCCGCGGCGCTATCCGCGTCAGTGTCCGCGAGAGTTTGTCGTATGAGTAGGGTGGGGCGTCGTCATTTTTTATTTCCTCTGAAGCCGGGCAAATCCATTAACACGTCAAAGCGATACTCGTCAACCAACAACCTGGCCAGCGCTCTGCTTAACAAGGGATGCCCGGCTTCAATTATTTCAAGCAGCTTCAAAATACGTTGACCTTCTCCCCGGTGAACCCAACCCCATAAATGTTGTTGGCGAATTGGATTTGTTTTGGTATAATGACCCTTCACCTCATTCTAGTTGGAGGAAAATGTGAATTCAGGTCTTTTTAAGAATAGTATTGTCTATCTGCTAATATTGCTGGCGGTTGCCGCGCTTATTTTTAGTATCTTCTCTAATCCCAGAGAAAGCAACGAGTTGGAATTAACCGCCGTTGCCGAACAGATAAAGAGCGGTGAAATTACCAACATACAAGTAGATGGCGATGAACTAACAATTAAATATCAGCAGGCCAGCCGGGACAACGCAAAGTCGCGCAAAGAACCGGGAGTTAGTGTTTTTAATACCTTTGAAAAGTTAGGGGTAACCGACTCCGAACTTGACCGGGTTGAAATAGAGATAGTTCCGCCTGGCGTTTGGAACGATTGGGGCACATTGGCCATTACCATTTTGCCGCTGCTCATTTTTGGGGGGCTGCTCTTCTTTATGATCCGGCAGGCACAGGGCTCTAACAATCAGGCGATGAGTTTTGGCAAGAGCAAAGCCAGAATGTTTTCCGGTGATAAACCCACCGTCACTTTTGACGACGTAGCGGGTGCAGAGGAAGCCAAGCAGGAGCTATATGAGGTGGTTGAATTTTTGCGCGAACCGGAAAAATTCCTTTCCCTTGGGGCGCGGATTCCCAAAGGGGTATTGATGGTTGGCCCTCCCGGTTGTGGCAAAACCTTGCTGGCCAAAGCTGTATCCGGCGAAGCCGGCGTGCCGTTTTTTAGCATTTCCGGCTCCGAATTTGTGGAAATGTTTGTGGGTGTTGGGGCCAGCCGGGTAAGAGATTTGTTTGACCAGGCCAAGCGCAACAGCCCCTGCATTATCTTTGTAGACGAAATTGACGCCGTGGGACGGCATCGCGGAGCCGGCCTGGGCGGCAGCCACGATGAACGCGAGCAAACCCTGAACCAAATATTGGTTGAAATGGACGGGTTTGATACCGATACCAACGTAATTGTAGTAGCCGCCACCAATCGCCCCGATATTTTAGACCCGGCCCTGCTTAGGCCCGGACGCTTTGACCGCCGCGTTGTGCTTGACCGCC
>CAYWSS010000520.1:0-4634 GCA_964460505.1 uncultured Caldilineaceae bacterium
AAATAACTACTACTTGTACGCTAGTTACCTGCTTTATTAGCTTGATACGTATGGAGTTGGAGGGGGGTGGGGAGTAAATGGTTACCCTGCGCCGGCCCCCTTGCAGGTCAGTCCAGGTGTTTCGTAAAAATCACTTACGCAATACGCGGTTTGTGCTGCAAATTTGCGTAACGCTTGCGGCAAGAATTTTCTTAACACAGAGGGCGCAAAGCAGGCACAGAGTTCTCAAAGTTGTTCTTTGTGTTCTTTGTAAATTCTCTGTGCGCTTTGCGTCTGTGGTTAAATTTTGGTTACGGCTTTGCTGCGTTACGTAATACGTAGTTTCGGGCAGGATTATACCCGGTCTTTGCCAAAATTCGGCACGTATTCCACCCGTTTGATTTTGTTTGAAGGGGTTTTGATAAACGGGGAGCGCTGCTCCATAATTTTCTGAATTTTTGAATAGGCCGGGAGTTGGGTGTTTGTTTCCTGCCGAATCTGCTCCAGTATGTTTTCAATATCGGCAGCAATGGTCTCGTCATCCTTGTTTTTTTCCTGCTGTTGAATGTAGTTGTAATCCAGGTAAATTCTGGCAACGACCTGATTGTCTAGCTCATACACTAACGTCTCTTCCACAAACGGCGACCCTTGCAATTTGCTCTCGATGGCCTCGGGGTAAATATTTTCGCCAGACCGCCCAATAATTACATTCTTTGAGCGACCCTTGATAAACAGGAAACCGTCTTTATCAAAATAACCTCTATCTCCGGTGCGAAGCCACTGGTCTTCACTCAGTACGTTTTTCGTTTCGGTTTCGTTCTTGTAGTAGCCCCGCATAACGTTGGGGCCTTTGACCATGATTTCACCGATGCCGGTTTCCGGGTCCGGCTCATCAATGTCAATGGAGATATATTCAAAGGCGTAGCCTACAGCGCTCAGTTTGCCGTCTTGCAGCGATGCGGCGCTGATGTATGGGGAACATTCGCTCATGCCGTACCCCACCACGTAGGGAATTTTGCCCTCTCTCATAAATACCTCAACATCATGCGTTAGCGATGCGCCGCCAATGACCACACATTCTAACCGTCCACCTAAGGCTTCCATTATTTTTTTGCCGATGAGCCGGTACAGAATTTTGCGGGCAGCCGGCACTTTTACCAGCGCTCTCAATAATCGATTGCCGGCAATTTTTGGAACCACCTGTTTTTGGTATACCTTTTCAAACACCAGCGGCACAGAGGCAATAAATGTTGGCTTTACTTTTTGCATTGCGCTCATTAGCACCTTGGGCGATGGTTTTCTGTTGAGATAGTAAATTTCTCCGCCCACGTAAATTACAGTCAAAAACGCGCCGGTTGAACCGAACGCGTGAGCCAGCGGCAAAAATGACAGAACCACGGTTCCTCGCCGTAATTCCGGTACCCGTTTGGGGGCGGCAATGACATTGGAAACCAGATTTTTGTGGGTAAGCATCACTCCTTTAGAGTGGCCGGTGGTGCCTGAAGTGTACAGAATCTGGGCCAGGTCATCTTCCTCAATTTCAACATCCTCGCTATCACCGTTAGTTTGGGCCTGTTTATCAGCCGGGGATCTTCGCCGGTCGGAAAACGGTGCCCACCGGTTGCCTTTAATTGGCTCGTTTTTAAACATCGATATGTCGGTATCGGTCAGATTAAAAATGGCCCCGATGCTGTCCAGCGAGGGCAAGTTCATGTCGTTGTAATGATATTCAGAAATAAACACGGCCACCGCATCAGAGTGGTTGATAATATATTCCACATCGGCTTCGGGAAATTCGTCCATGACCGGTACGGCCACTGCGCCCATAGTCATTACGGCCAAAAAGGCAATGCCCCAATTGGGAGAACTTGGCCCCAAAATGATAACTTTATCCTGTTTTTTCAGGCCCAGTTGGCGTAGTTTGTTCTGCGTGTTTTTTACTCGCTGCCCCAATTCAGCATAGGTAAACGGCTCTTTGCCCACAAAAGCCAGGGCCGGAAGTTCGCTGTGTTTTTCTACCAGCGCCCAAAAAAGATGATCTAAGGTGAGTTTTGATACTTCAGGATTCATTAAATTGTTTCCTTGCTTTAATCTTTCTCGAACAGATTTTTTGATAGCCCCCCTGTTGTTGCCGGTCCCAATTGGGTAAGTTATTTACGCACCATTCCTAACTGTCCCCTTTGAGCCGTAAAAAAATGGTAAATTACAAAGGGTAAAGGGTAAATTATTGCCGATAAAACCTGTCTTGAGCGTAACCGAAAAAATCATCACCGTCAGCCTCAAGAACATCCAAAAAACAGTTTATTCCAATGTAGTAGGCACTTTACCATTTACCATTTTTTTGGACAAAAGGAGACAGTTATTTAATCCCGATTCCTAAACGGTGGTTGTGGCGGACGCTTTAGGGCATTGGCCTGTAACTGATACAAACCGTTGCGCCTTGATTATTACAAAGTTCTATTTTACCACGCAAGCCGTCACGCACAACTGTTTTAACTATGTACAGGCCAACATTATGCTGTTCTGAATTTAGCACCGCTTGTGGAAAACCGGGGCCGTTGTCGCTAAAACAAATGCGGACTGTGTTATTTTTGCGGACAATATTTACGTGTATTTTTACATCCTGCGTTTCGGCTGTGGCGTGGTTGATGGCGTTGGTGGCCAACTCGTGGAATATCATGGTCAGATTGGTGGCCTGGCCGGGCGTAATAAATACATCAGCGCCGGAGACATCAATTAACACCTGTTTGGTGTGCGGCAACGATTGCGTGGCAGAGCTGATAACATAGTTGGCCAGATCACTAAGCGGCAGCGGGTTCCATTCGGAAATGGCTAACAAATTGTGAACGGTGGCCAACCCTTCAATGCGGTTAATCAGGTTTTCAAGGCTAAAATTTTGCTGCGGGGTATCGTATTGTTGCAAGGCATAGAGCAGACCGATAATGGTGGATAAATTATTTTTAACCCGATGGTTGATTTCTTCCAACAGCGCGGCCTTGGTTTCGGCATCGTGCTGGGTTTGTTCGTGTAAACGAGCATTTTCAATGGCAATGGCCGCCTGGTCGCCCAGTAAACGCAGAATGCGCAGTTCTGATTCGGGCCAGTCGTGGGGGGCATCGTGAAAGATATTCATTACCCCTACAACGCGCTGCCTTATTTTAAGCGGCAAACTGATAATCGCCACCTCCCAATATTCCGGTACAGTCGCGTACCGTGGGTGGTGGCTTGTATCCGGGATAACCCGCATCTGCTTTTCTCTGGCAACAGTGTAGGTAATGCCATCAGGCCGGGGAAGAGGAATATCCCGGTCCATTTTTTGGTCAGTAACCAGAACGGCGGCAAAGTCAAGGGTCTCTTCTCGATACAGGTAAATGATGGCTTTGATAATGCCGGGTACCAGTTTTACGGTGCTCCGTAAAATATCTTCCAATACCGTTTGCGGATTTAGGCTGGAAGTCAGGCTCAGGCTGGCCTGATGAACGGCTTCCAATTCAGTCACCTGCTGCTGTGCAGTTTCAAACAGGCGCGCGTTTTCTATGGCAATTGCGGTTTGGTTAGCCATCGCCGTCATCAATTTTACGTCTCGCTGTGTAAAATCGGGGTCGTCCAACCTATTTGAGGCGGTAATGGTTCCCAGAACCTTTCCCCGATAATACAGGGGGACAACCAGAATTGCGCCGGCTTTGTTTTTTATTCTACGTTGTTGTACTCTGGTACTTTCCCGGGGGTCGGCTTTTCCTTTGGAAGAGAGGGCAGGTTTTTGGTGGCGTATTACCCAACCGCTCAACCCCTCATTCAACTCATCAAAAGAGTCTAGCAGGCTATAAGATTTGTCGCGCTCACTTTTTATTATTTGTTTAATTTGTTGTAACTCTGTATCCACCGTAATGACCGACACCCACCGGGCCGGCAAAATATCGACCAATTTTTGAACGACATCCTGCAACAGATTTGAGAGGTTTGAGGCCGTAATCAAGGTCAGGCTAAAGTGATAAAGCGCTTCGGTATCGGCCAAAATGGCGGCACTTTGCTCAAATAATCTTCGGTACCGCGCTTCACTATGCTTCAGTTTTTGTTCCATTTCATACTTGTACAGCGCCATTTCTATGGTGCTGCGCAAATCTCTGACCTCAAACGGTTTAAGGATGTACCCAAACGGCTCCGTAAGTTTGGCCCGTTGAAACGTATCGTTGTCAATGTACGCGGTCATATATACCACGGGAATATCAAACTTTTGCTTCAGTACCTGAGCAGTTTCCACGCCATCCATTTTGCCCCGCAATTTGATGTCCATCAGCACCAGATCAGGGTGAATTTTGGCGGTTTGTTCAATAGCTTTTTCTCCGGAGGAGACTATAGCCGAAACATCGTACTGCATCTGTTCCAGACTTATTTTTATATTGTTGGCGATAATTACTTCATCTTCAACAATCAATATTCTTGGCTTGCCCATTGCGGAATCCTGTAAAAAGTGTAGCCGTTCACCCTCTCCACCTCGTTACTACGCTCCTGCGTTGCGCCTTGCGTGTATACTTGATGTGCCGTATTGAGTATAAGCGTTCCAACGCAGGAGCATTGGAAAGTGTCTGCCTGCTCAGGCATGAGAATTACTTAACTTGTACCTGTCCTTTCCACCGACGGGGGAAATCCCGCGC
>CAYWSS010000521.1:0-4616 GCA_964460505.1 uncultured Caldilineaceae bacterium
ATGCTGGTTCAACGCAGATTCGAGGGGTAGGTTGGGTTGAAGAATGAAACCCAACCCAATCAGCCCAAGATTGTCGGGTTTCGTACCTCAACCCGACCTACCCATTGCATTTACCCCTCAATTCTGCGTTGAGCCTCGATGATCTGTTCAACGCGAAAATGCGCTTCCAACTGTGGTAAATTTACGTTACTCAGGGTGAGCGAGAGCGTGCTGTTCAGGGGGGGGTCTTTGTGCAGGTGCAAGAAGGTTTCCAAATCAAGCTCAGGAATAAGCACCCGGCCGCGTCCACCACGGAGTTGTTCTACCAGAACGCCATCGCCCCGCCAATCGGGGTTTTGAAGCAGGTAGACCAGCGTCCAATGTTTGTTCGAAAGACGTTCGGCCTGACGCACGTTGCCGGTTACGGCTTCGGCGGCTCCAACCCGCTCCAGTATATCCGTTTCTGTGAGTAAGGGTTTTTCGCGGAGATAGGCTCTGAGTTGCTGGTGGCTGACCAAATCAGCGTATCGCCGCAGCGGGCTGGTCGTTTGCGCATACATTTCCAGACCAAGCCCGGCGTGCGGGATAGGGGCGCTCTTAAGCTGGCTGCGCTGCATGGTGCGCCGGCGGGCAAACATTCCGGCCATTGTATCGGCAAAGTCGCCTTCCCCGGAATCCGGGGCCTCTTGAGTACTGAAAAGAAGAGGGATGTTTCTCTCTTGTGCAAAATGGGCTACAGCTTCTCCGGTCATCAGCATCGCTTCTCTAACCAGGCTGCGGCTTTTTAAGGGCGGCAGCGGGCGGATGACAACCTGGCCATCTTTGACCCGTACCTTGACTTCCGGCAAATTCAGCTCAATGGCGTTATTGGCCTGTCGTCGTTGAGCAAACATCTGCGCCAGCCGGTACAAACTGCAAAACGGTTCGTTATCAAGCTGAGTTTCGGCCTGGCCATAACTGAGACGCTGCACCTGCACCCAACTGGGCACAATTTCAATCAGCTTAACCGCACCGGTCCCGGACAATTCTGAAACATCAATGGCAAAGGATAGCGCCGGAGAAATTTCGGCCAATCCCAGAGCCAGAAGATCGGTGGCGGTGGAGGGAAGCATGGTGACGGTCCCTTCCGGTAAATAAAGGTTGCTGCCTCTGGCCCGCGCTTCAAGGTCGGGTGGAGTGTTGGGCAATATCAGGGCGGCTACATCGGCAATGTGTACCCAGAGCCGGTTACCGTCCAGACTGATGGCATCATCCGGGTCGTGGCTGCCGGCATCGTCAATGGCAAAGGCGGGCAGGTGCGTCAGGTCGGTGCGCGGTTCATCGGGCAGGCCGGGTAAATCTGCAACGGACGACGTGGTATTTGCGTTCATCCGTTTGGGGTACGGATTGACGGCATAATCCCAGTAACCCAACTTGAGCAGCAGCGCGTGCGCGTTTTCCTGGTTTTGGGGTTGCCCCAACTCGCGCATTACTTTGCTTGTGTCTCGCAGGCCCTGTGCCAGCGCCTCTACATCGACCAAACGGCGGGCATCCTCCGCCAGAATTTTCCCGGTGCGAACTCGGTCCAGAAAGGCCGCTTGTTGCACTTTCTTCTCTGCTTTGGCCGTTCGTTCAGCCTGCGTTTTTTTAACATCCTCCGGCAGCCGCACCTGGATGGCTTCAAGTGTGCCGCGAAAATAGAGGCCATCCATGACCATTTGCCAGGTTGCCCAGGCAGAGGCCGGGGTGAATTCATTGTAAATGAGTTCGGCCAGCTCTGCCAGGGTTGTGGTTTCACCCGCCAGTAATTCCCAGGCGGTTTCAATATCACCTGCGGGAGGGTGGAGGTTTTGCGCGGATTGCACCGGGCCAGGGTGAAGCGCAGCAATATCTTTGGGGCGGACCTTTTGTGTTTTGCCGTTGTCCAGTTCAATTTCCAGCTTATCGCCAACCTGCATCACGCGGGCCGGAGAGTTTTTATAAAGAACCAGACTGTTTTTTGAGAAGGGGGTGTTTTTCATTTGATGTTTCCGGTTTGGGCTGGATTTTGCGTTGAAGGTTTGTGGCCCCATTATACTCTGTAATTGCAGGAACCCAAGCCGGGGTGTCCGAGGTTTTAGGAGGACCGGGGGGCGCGGGGGGTAGTGCCCTCCGTATCACCTTTGTTTGTCCGGGTCCCGGCAAAGCCAGGCGGCGTGCGATAATTATGGGCGTATCCCCCCAAGCCGGGGTTTCTGAAAATATGAAAAATAAAAACCTCCTCATTTTTCGAGAAGGTTTTTATTGTTAGGGTAGGACCACCAATAATAATAATAATAGTTAGATGATTTCTAAATTAACCCGTTTGCCGTCTTTAGCCGCGCTGGTGCGTAACAGGGTGCGCATGGCATTGGCCACTCGACCTTCTTTGCCAATAATACGGCCCATATCACCAGGCGCTACACTAAGCTCCAGTACAATCATCGATGCACCCTCAACTTCTTCGACGCGTACATGATCGGGCTCATTTACAACAGCTCGTGCCATATGAAGTGTCAAATCTCGTAGTTGTCCCATGTTTTGATCCTCCCAATACGCTGATGAAATACTGTATGTTGTAAATCGAGTATATCAGGTTTGGAGCGGTGGGTCAATGTTAATGTTCTCCCCCATAAGTACTAACGATGATTGCGGGGCCAAAAACCCCACAATAAATTCGTGTAGTCATTTTACTGTAAAAATCCACCCTCTGTGGCAAATTGTATTAATTGTCTTCTGAGCTTCGCCATCGCTGAAACAAATCCCGGGATAAATTTACCCCCGGCGTATCGGCTGTCCAATTTGCCAATTTACCCTACAACACCCATAATCTAAATTTGGTTATTGTAGCCCAGATTGCTGCCTTGCCAACTACCAACCAGAAAAATTGACCGTTCCTTGCCAGACACGGTGGAAGCAGGAAGTAAGGAATCTTTCCCCTACTTCCTGCTCCCCGGTTTGGGCGTACAGGTGGCAACTTGAATTATTGTATTTTGAACTTAAGGTTTTGCAACAAATGATATTATATGACGAAGTAAAGATTTACGTAAAAGGTGGAGATGGCGGTGACGGCATTGTTGCCTTTAGACGAGAGAAATTTGTGCCGCGAGGGGGGCCTGCCGGCGGGCACGGGGGCGCCGGGGGCGACGTTATTTTTCAGGTAGACCCGCAACTCAACACATTGATTCATTTTAAGAAACGAAGTCATTTCAGAGCCGATCGGGGTACGCGCGGTGGCGGGAAGAAAATGACCGGGGCAGACGGGGACAATGCAACTATCCCGGTGCCGCCCGGCACCGTTGTGCGCGATGCCGAAAGTGGTGCGCTGCTGGCAGACCTGGTAGAACCCGGGCAACAGGCCATCATTGCCAAGGGCGGCCGGGGTGGTCGCGGCAATACCGCGTTTAAAAGCTCCATTAATCAGGTTCCCAAAATGGCCGAAAAGGGATTGCCGGGCGAAGAACGCTGGGTTAACCTGGAATTAAAACTAATTGCTGACGTGGGCTTGGTTGGCGTACCCAATGCCGGAAAAAGCACCTTGATTTCCGTGGTGAGCGCCGCCCGGCCCAAAATTGCAGATTACCCCTTTACCACCCTGCAACCAAACCTGGGCGTCGTGACCATGGACCATCGGGATTTAGTAATGGCCGATATTCCCGGCCTGATAGAAGGGGCCGCCGAGGGCGTGGGGCTGGGGCATCAATTCCTGCGCCACGTAGAACGCTGCCGCTTGCTCATCCATCTCCTTAACGGCGCATCGCCGGACCCGCTGGCGGAGTTCGACCAGATTAACGAAGAACTCAACCTGTTTAGCCAGAAACTGGCGGCCAAACCTCAAATTGTTGTACTCAATAAAACTGACCTGCCGCAGACAGAAACCCACTGGCCCGCCGTGCAGGCTCGGGCAGAGGCCCTGGGGTTGCTCGCCTTCAAGATTTCGGCAGTGACGCAGGAGGGGGTATCGCAACTGGTGGCCCAACTCTTTGCTTTGCTGGATAAATTACCGGTGGAGCCACTGTTTGAGGAAGAAGCGCCGGTCTTTACCCTGGATCAGGATAAGGATTATTTTAAAATCGAGCCGGTGCCCGGCGGCGGCTGGCGCGTGACCGGCCCGCGCATAAGCGAATTGGCCGTGCAAACCATGTGGACCGTTGACCAGGCGGTCATGCGGGTGCATCAAATTTTGGAGCGAATGGGTGTAAACGAAGCGCTGCGCGTTGCCGGTGTAGAGGAAGGTGACACCGTCTTTCTGGATGATGTAGAACTTGAATGGGCCTGGTAATAGCAAATTGATGATGAGGCTCGGGATATTGGGCGGAACCTTTGATCCAATTCATCAGGGCCATTTGTTACTGGCCGAAATAGCGCGAGACCGGTTAAAGCTGGATTGCGTGCATTTTGTGCCCGCCGGAGACCCCCCGCACAAACGCAACATAAAAAAAAGCGCTGCCTGGCATCGCCAAAAAATGGTCGAGTTGGCTATTAACGGAAATCCGCATTTTGAGTTGAACCCGGTCGATCTGGATCGACCCGGCCCGCACTACTCAACTGACACTATCAAGCTGATCCGATCTCATTACCGTGTATCTGCTGACAACTGCTTCTTTATCATCGGCGGCGACTCGCTGGCCGATTTGGCC
>CAYWSS010000522.1:0-4593 GCA_964460505.1 uncultured Caldilineaceae bacterium
CACACTCTCCCCCGCGGCGCGAGGAGGGCTTTCCTCCTGCCCCCACCGCCCTCCCGTTGGGCGATCTCACTGCCCCGCAATTGCGGGGCGTGGCCGATATTTCCCGCCGCTTCAGCGCAGACTCGGTGCGCATCACCATCGAGCAGAATATTGTGCTGCGCTGGATACACAACGCCGATTTGCCCGCGCTCTATCAGGCGCTCAACCGGATTAATCTACACGCGCCGGGGGCCAACTCCATTGTCGATATTACCACCTGCCCCGGCACCGATACCTGTAAATTGGGCATCGCCAGTTCTCGGGGTTTAACCGCCGAACTGCGCCGGCGGCTGGCTGCCAAAGGGCTGCAATACAACGAAGCCATTCGCAATATTCGCCTTAAGGTCAGTGGCTGCTTCAACTCCTGCGGGCAGCACACCGTGGCCGAAATTGGCTTTTATGGCGCCAGCAGAAATGTGGGCGGATACCGCGTGCCCCACTTCCAGCTTGTGCTGGGGGGCGGCGGCTGGGCCGGCAGCAAAATTTATTACGGCCAGGCCATCGGCGCCATTCCCTCCAAACAAATTCCTGATGTGGTTGATCATTTGATAGATCTGTACATGTCAGGCCGCCAGGGAAATGAGAGCTTCCGGGAATATGTGGTGCGGGTGGGCAAAAAAGCTATTAAAGCTGAAATAAAACCCTTCACTGCCGTTCCGGGCCACGAGCAGGACGCATCGTTTTACACCGATTGGGCCGACGCCCGTGAATTTTCAATTGGCGATATTGGCGTGGGCGAGTGCGCCGGCGAGGTTGTGTCCCTGACCGATTTTGGAATTGCCGCCGCCGAAGGTCTGCATTTTGATGCCCAGGTGGCTCTGGAAGAGGGGGGCGATCAACAAGCCGGCCTCGATCAGGCTGCTAATCTGGCCTATCAGGCGATGCTCAGCGGGGCGCAAGCACTCATCAAAGTGCAAAACATCGATATTCCGGATAATCCATCTGCGATTCTCAGGGAGTTCCGGGAGCGGTTTTACGATACGCAGCTCTTTTTTGACCCCTTTGCCGGGGGCAAGTTTGCCCACTATCTGTTTAGGGCACACGAAGGTCAAAACGGGTCGGTAAGCAAGGATTACGCGCTGCAGTTAGTTGAAGAGGCGGGGTTATTTATCGAAGCGGCCCACGCCTGCAACGACCGGATGCTGGCAAGCGTCAACAAAAAACCGGTTGTTTCCGCAAGACCCAAAGCTAAAAAACCGGTTCGCCGGATTATCAGGCGGCAAAGAGTTTAGCTGCCAAAAGGAACCACCCATGAATCTTGATCGATTTTGCCTGAAATTTTTTGCACAACCCAATACCCGCGTCGACGATGCCGAATTTATTGATATTTTTCACGAGTGGATCCGGCTGAAAAAGTTGGGTGGCATTTTGCTGGATGTGGCCGATTACCGGCACGTGCCAACCGGGCCGGGCGTAATGCTCATCACCCACGACATCAACTTTGCCCTGGATTACGCTGAAGGTCAGTTTGGCCTGTTCGCCCAGCGAAAAAGCGGATCGGGCCACACGCATCAGGATCGAATTCTGGAGCTGGTGCGGGCCACGGTCGCCTTCGGCTTGCTGCTGGAGACAGACCCGCGCCTGGCCGGCGGCTTACGCTTTGAAGCCGGTTCGTTCAATTATATGTCGAATGATCGCTTGCAAGCCCCCAATACGCAAGCAGCCTTTGAGGTCCTGAACCCGGACATTGAGGCTGCGGCAAACATCATCTACCCGGCGCAGGATGTGTTTCTGGCGCGGGCGCAAAATGACCCGCGCGAACGGCTGGCGGTGCAAGTGGACAGCGGCACAACGTTAGAAATGGCTGTGTTGGCAAATTCTGTGGGAGTTGTGGCCTAGAATGAGCCGTATTTTTAACCCCGAGCGTTTTAAGGCTGCGATTGCCCGCATTGATGCCGCCAACTCCGAAGACCCCGCCAGCGAGTCTTTTGCAGGCAAGGCGTATCCAAAAGGGTTGCTCTACGGCCAACGAATGACTGCCTGGCTCGATAAGCTGGCTCCCGATGCGTCGGAAGAGCTGCAACTGGCGGTGCGGGCGCAGCATATTCGCCGCTGGGCCATTGCGCGGGGCGAATATCCGGTGGGGCGCACAGGGTACAACCAATGGCGCAAAACCCTGGCCAGGTTTCATGCCGAAACCACCGGCGAGATTATGCGTGAGGTTGGCTACCCGCAAGCCGGCATTAAGCGGGTGCAATTACTTTTGAGAAAAGAACGCCTGAAACTGGACCCGGAAGCACAGACTCTGGAAGATACAGCCTGCCTGGTATTTTTAGAAAACTACCTTGCGGATTTTTCAACACAGCACGACGAGGAAAAGCTGGTAAACATTGTTCGGAAAACATGGCGGAAGATGTCTCCACAGGGGCACGAGGCCGCACTCTTGCTGATTCTTCCGGGCAATTTGCAAACAATTGTGGAGAAGGCGCTGGTATAGGCAATTAAGGAATGAGAATTAATTAACTTACCCATTTTCTCGTACTGCGTACTCCGTACTCCGTAAAGAGCAAAATTATACGGAGTACGCAATACGCAACATGTTGCCGGCTTCAATTGGGTAAGTTATTTACGCACCATTCCTAAGTTCTAAGTCAAGTCCAGATTGACGGGTGTAGCACCGGGCCTCGTGCCCGTTTTGCGCCGCTAATAACGCCCACAAGGGGCTTGGCTACAGTCTGGCTACCCGTCAAAATAAAGTTGACTTAGCACTAAGTATATGGAGGATCAAATGGTTAAAAAAGTAGATGTCACGGCCCTGAAATTTAATCAGGCCTCAATTATCCTGTTTACACTGCTGGGCTTTTTGTTCAACCAACCCCTGCTGGTTTTATTGGTGGGGCTGGTGATGGCCATCGGGACAATTTATCCGCCGGCCGCACTTTTTAAGTGGGTCTATCTCCACCTGTTCAAAGCAAACAAAATCTTAAGGCCCAACATCATTGATGACGACCCGGCCCCCCATCGCTTTGCGCAGGGCGTGGGTGCCCTCTTTATGTTGGCCGGCAGTGTGGCCCTGTTTGCGCTGCCCGGTTCTGCCGTGGGCTGGGTGCTGGCCTGGATTGTCATTGTGCTGGCTGCCGTCAATTTTGTCTTTAGCTTCTGCGCCGGCTGTTTTGTCTATTTTCAATTAGAAAAATTTGGTTTTATCTCGCAGGCAAAGGGAAAATAACATGTTCGATAGATTGGTGACTACCTTCTTTATTATTGGCGGGCTGGGTATGCTCTGGCTCGGCTGGCGCTATTACAAAGCCCGGCTTATTCATTCAATTCGTCCCGATTTTGTTGCCCCCGGAAAACCAACACTGCTCTACTTTTCCGGGGAGTATTGCAAGCCCTGCAAGTTTCAGCAAACGCCGATTATCAAACAAATGGCGGCAAAGTTTGGTAACTCAATTGAAGTTAAAGAATACGATGTATCCACCCGGCCGGAGGTTGCCAGACAATACAACGTATTAACCTTGCCTACTACGGTTATTCTTAACCCAAGGGGCGAAGTAACACACATTAACTACGGCGTAGCCCGTCAGTCCAGATTAGAAGCGCAACTGCTGTAATCCAATACCCAAAGAAAACCTGCCGGACGAGGAGACACAAAAATGATGACGGCCACTGAGCCAACCCAACTGCTGTACACCCAAATAAACTTCTCTGTATCTTCGCCTTTTACTGCCAAAAGCAATCTGAGCGATGTTAGCTGCCATTTTGAGGATCGCTCACTTGACGACCTGCTGCTGTGGAGTTTGTGTACGTTTGGGGATAAAGTGGCGCAGGTGACCAGCTTTGGCCCAACCGGAATGGTGATATTGGATCATCTGGCCAGACTCAGTCCCGGAATTCGCGTTATCACCCTTGATACCCAATTTCTGTTTGACGAAACATATGCTCTGTTTGAAACGGTGCAAAAGCGATATGCCATTACATTAGATGTTCGCCGCCCGACACTTACGCCCGAAGCCCAGGGCCGGGTTTACGGCAAAAATCTGTGGGAAACAAGCCCGGATCGCTGCTGCTATTTGCGCAAGGTTGCGCCCCTCCAGTTTGTGCTGAACGGGTTGGATGCCTGGTTTACCGGTTTGCGCCGCGACCAAGCGCCAACGCGCGCCAACATGCCGCTGGTCAATTGGGATACCAAATATAATCTGACAAAAATAAACCCGCTGGCCGGCTGGACGCGAGGCCGGGTGTGGCGTTACATCCTGAAGAACAAGGTGCCCTATAATCCGTTGCACGATCAAGGCTACGCCAGCATTGGCTGTTCTTATTGCACGTCTGTAACTGCAACCCTGTCCGATGAAAGATCCGGGCGCTGGGCCAAACGCCAAAAAACCGAATGTGGTATTCATTTGGCAGTTTGAGTTATCGAATGTGGCGTTTATTTAGCAACATGAGTATAATTAACGGCTGCCAGAAAAAACAGTAACTATTTGTTGCACCTGATCTTAATGATGAGTAGAGGGGGTAGGACAACTCCTCTGCTATTTTTTTGCCGTAAATATCGTCTTTACTGAAATTAGTTTCAAAACGGAACTTTTTGACACCCGTCATTCCCGCACG
>CAYWSS010000523.1:0-4592 GCA_964460505.1 uncultured Caldilineaceae bacterium
CAAGAATTTCTGTGCCGGGCAATGTATTGCGTATTAGACTAAAAACGGGCGCACCGTCCATGACCGTGCCTTCAAAAAGGAAGGCGCGGTTTTGCTCTTTTGCCAACTCGGTGAGGCTGTGAAAAGCAAAAGCCGGGGCGCTTTTGTTAGCTGTGATTGCGTGCATTCCCTGCTGTAATCCGGTTTGAATCAGATCGATGGCAGGCTGCCCGGAATCGGGGTTCAACGTGATACATTCAATCAGAATGTCAGCCTCAACCGTATTGACAAAGTCAAGCGGGTTCGTAATTCGGTTATCTGTGTGGAATTTTTCCAGCGATTGTCCGGCCTGGTAGGCTTCAAGCAGGCGATTAAAGTCGATGCCGGCCGGATTTACGGCGATACCGTGTGTATTGGTAGCCACGCCAACCAACTTAATCGAAACGTTGCGCTGGTTGATGGCTCCAATCTTATTTGCCAACAATCGAATAAACGCTTGGGCTACGCTTCCCAGACCGAGCAGGGCCAGCCTGAGTTCTGTCATAATAAAATACTTGCCCTTTGCCCAATATTTTTTTGTTCAATTCCCGGCTCTAACCGCTGCCCCAGGCCCAGGAACAGGGCTTTATCCAGCGCCAGAGTGGCCACAACCGCATCCTGCCATTCCAGGCCGGTCAGGTCTATTAGCGTAATTTGATCGGCCTGGGTGCGGCCGGGGATTTTGCCCAAAATCAGGCTGCTGAGTTCGCCCTGTATGTCTTCTTTGCCAATTACGCCGGCCTCCAGCCCATGATGAATTTCTCCACGGGTGGTGCCCTGCTCAAAGTTGTCAACCACAATCACATCGGCCCGTTGCAAAACATTGCTGTGCAACTCTTGTTTTTCAAGACTGGTGCTGCCGGCAGCGGTAATATGAGTTCCCGGCTTTAGCCAGTCAGCTTGAACAAGGGGCTGCTTGCCGGCGGTGGCAGTGATGACAATACCGGCATTTGTAACCGCTGCCTCAACGGAGGGAGCAATCTCAATATTGATGTTGTGGTCTTCGACGAGTCGCCGGGCAAAAGTGTCGGCTTCCAGGGGGGTGGTGCCCCAAACCTTTACCTGTTTGATGCTTCTAACGGCAATCAGGGATTTTATCTGAATAAAAGCTTGCCGCCCGGCGCCAATGACAGCCACGCTTTCGGCTTGCTGGTTGGCCAGGTATTCGGTGGCAAGCGCCCCCACAATTCCGGCCCGAACGTTGGTCAGGTAGCCGTTATCCAACAGCAGCGCTGCCGGAAAACCGGTGGCCGCATCAAACACCGTGATCAACCCGCTATCCTGCGGCAGGTTGATTCTTGGATTTTGCATAAAGTGGCTGCCTATCTTGATAACAAAAAATGGTGCATCTTCCAGATAGGCCCCTTTGACATCAACCATACCCTGAACGCCGGGCAGATTGAGGTCGAAGCTGCCGGGAATATGAATTCTGCCCTCTGCGGAAGCCACAAATGCGGATTCAATAACGGTAATTGCTTCTGTAAGATTAATAGTCTGTCGAAGTTCGTCTTCATTTAGCAGGAGGAGCGACATAATTTTAGCCCTTAATTATCTAAAGATACCTTAAAAGTATAACATAAATTGAATGCAAAGAGAAACCTTAAGAAAACTCTGCCGCCCAAATTTTCTGTAGGGCAACTTGCATTTTTAGCGGTAATTTTATAATGAATCGAATGAGTGATAAACATCCAAAAGCCGGTGAGCCGCAACCCGCCAGTTGAATGTTTTGGCTTGTTCAAATCCTTTTCCGGTCGCGCTTTCGCGTAGTGAATTATCTATTGCCAAACAATAAATTGCATCTGAAAGTTCCGTCGTATCGGTGGCGGTAACTTGCACCGCAGATTGCCCGGCGACTTCCGGCAGTGATGAGTTGTTGGCGCACACCACCGGCGTGCCGCAAGCCATCGCCTCAATTACCGGAATACCAAATCCTTCGTAGTGGGAAGGAAACGCAAATACATCGGCCAGGCTGTACAGCGCCGGCAAATCGTCATCGGCCACAAAGCCAATTAAATGGATACGGCCCGTCACGGGCGAATTTTCGGCGGCAGCAAAAATATCATCGTACAGCCAGCCTTTGCCGCCGGCAATGACCAGGTGATGTGTTTCTTGTACCTTCGATTGGGAGAAGGCATCGATCAGGCCGGTGAAATTTTTGCGCGGTTCCAAGGTGCCCAGCCCCAAGATAAATTTCTTCGGCAGCAAATACCGCTGTGCCACCGCGTCCAAAATTGGAGTATCGGTAATTGGTTGAAATCGTGGCTCGACCCCGGCACCAATCACTGTAATTTGATCAGCGGGCGTACTGAAAATATCGATAAGATCTTGCTTGGTGCTCTCAGAGTCGGCCAGCACGTGATGGGCGCGGGCCAGGCTGCGCGGTACCACTTTCTCTAACCAGCGCCGAAGTTTACCAACCGCACCCTGCGGATAGCGGATAAATGACAGGTCGTGGACGGTGAGCAGGGTTTTTGTTGATTGGCGGGTGGGGGGCAGGATAAAGTTTGGAGAGTGAAACAGGTCAATTTGCCCGGTAAACCACTCTGCGGGAACCGGCAAAAAAAGCCGGTGCCAGCCGAGGGTCATCCAGCGTTCTGCCAGCGGATACCGTTTATGTTCAAAATTAAGATGACTTCGAAACGTTTCCAACCCGTCCGGCAGCGCGTCGGGAGTAGACATCAGAGTATATTGCGTTTCTTGATCCAACTGAGCTAACGTTGTAATCAACCCGCGTGTATACCGCCCAATGCCCCCACCTTGCTTGAGGGCGGCGGTATAATCGATGCCAATTTTCAATGGAACCATCCTGACCGTGAAACTGGATTCAAGCAGGGCACAATATAGCACTAAATCGGCTTATAAACAAAATGGGTGCAGGGCGCCCTGCACCCTGATACGCATTGGCTCACTTTTACTGAGCCGGCGCGCCTACCCGCAAATCGGCAAAGCGGAAGGTGACCGGTTGCTCCTGATCGTAATTGTCAACAATAAGGCCAAAGGTGCCGCCGCTGTAACTGCCGGTATCGGCGGAGGGGCCGCCGGCCACCCCGGCGGTATTGGCCTGCGGGCGGCTGAAATTTTCGCGGCGGGAGTCGGTCAGGTGGGTGGCTAAAAATTCATCCCACTGGGTCTCGGTCACAAATCGTTCGGCCACCTGGTTGTAATCAAAGTTGTTGGCGTAGGCGTAAAGCTGCGGCACCGGAAAGTGAATGGCAATGCCCGTTGAGCCGGGTTTCTCCGGCCCGTGCCTTTCGGCAATTACCGCGCTGCCAATGGCCGAAATGAGCGCGTCGGCTTCCGGGGCGGTATCGGGGTTGTTTTGTTTGACCAGTTGGGCAAAGTGGCCCAAATCAATTTGGGGGGAGGGGATTTCCTGGTCAAACACGCTGGTGTACGATTGGGCGTAGGCGCGGGCCTCGGCCACCTGATTCTGGTCAATCTTGCTGAGTTTGCCGACAAAATCGTCCAGAGCGGCATTTACATTGGAAATGGCGTTGAGATTGATGGCTGACAGGGTGATGTCTTGCCCCAGAGCTGCGATGGCGTCGGGATCACCGCCGGTGCGAACATCCTGGTCAATATAATTTTTAACGATAGTTTGCCCCAACTGGCCGCCGTCCATTTGCGGATTGTTGACCAGTTGCTCAAATACCGCGGCGTAGGCCCAGCCGGGCGCGGGTTCGGTTTCTTCGGACGCCACAGAGTAGTTAGCGTGGGGGGCAATGGCCGTAAAAACTTCCAGTTCGGCCATCAGGCAGGCATCAAAGCCAACAAACTCAAATTTACCGATGCCGGTTTGGTTGCGGGCTTCTTCCAGGGCCTGATCCAGTTCCATCAGAAAGATGCCGTCGTGGCCGCCGGTAATGTCAACCACGGCCACCTGGTCTGGACCGGGAACGCCAGGGTTGGGGTCGCCAAAGCCACCGGGCCAGCCGGCTCCGTGATCGGACAAAATCAGGGCATATTTTTCAGCCGGGTAGTTTTCTGCGGCCCAGGTGATAAAATCTATCAGCACAGCGGAGTCGGCCATATTGACTTCGCCCAGGTTTTCAATTTCCTCGGACCCAATCGATTCAAAATCATCGCTTGAGGTTAGATAGTAACGCCGGGCGCCGGTCCAGTCGCCCAGGCCGTCATACGCGCCGTCAAAACGGTCAACCTGGGCCACAATGTTGACATCCTCAGAGGAGCCAATGAACTCCGCTTCCAGAATGTCAATCAGCATATCTTCTTCCAGAATTTCGTCGTCGGCCACGGAGTACATCATTACGGTCCATTCTGCTTGTGATTGTTGCGGGGGTTCGGCGGCAACGGTGGCCGGTGGGCCGGTTAGTCTAACGGCCCCGATGACGGCGATAACAACAATGAGTTGAATGGCCAATAAATATTTACGTTGTAATTTTGACATGAGTCCCCCCTTGGAACAAAAGCTAACGGGTCTTTGGTATTTTCCGTGGTGTAGCGGCAGGTCTTGTGCCTGCCCTGGGCGACCACAAGGGTACGCCACTACATATGCAGGTTACAAGTGACCGGCCCTTAAAATATAGATACAGGTCAACTTTCAGTGGCCCTAA
>CAYWSS010000524.1:0-4586 GCA_964460505.1 uncultured Caldilineaceae bacterium
CCCAAGGCAGGCACAAGACCTGCCGCTACACCACGGAAAATACCAAAGACCCACCCTTACAGTTCTTGACCCAATACCCAAGGGCACAATGAGGGCGCCTTGTCTTTGCAAACTTGGCGTTTTCTGCGGTTAGATGAGAATTTGCCCCCAAACTCAAATGCTCTTATCGCTCAGATTTTCCTTGCTTGCTTATTTATCGTGGTGTAAAATTGGAAGTACCTGATTTTGGAGGAGTGTGAATGCACTATCGAGCGAATTTGCTGCGCGGCCTGATTTTGCTCCTGTGGCTGATTTCGGCTTGTGTTCCCAACAACGCCCCGCTTGGCCCCGACACCTTAAGCCTTGAAGCAACTGAAGACAAGCCCATTGCCATTGACGTATCCCGCGAAGGAGTTTTTGTTCTGCAGAACGGCCAACGTGTCGCCCTGTCGGCCGCCGGGCAGGTGGCTGAAATTGAGCCCGAGCAGGGAATTGCAGTTGATGAGAACGGCCGGGCAATTCTTCGCTTTGGTGACCAGATGACGCTGGAATTGTTGCGCGGAGCAGAAATTCCTCAAATCCGGCAGCTTGCTGTGGCTGGGCAGGGCCGGGTTATTTCCGTTGCTCAAAATGGCGGAACGCTCATTGCCGACCTGACCGTATCCCCCGAACCGCAGAGCGAGCTGACGGTGCAAACCGCCTTTGCCACAATTTCGGCGGCGAATACCCGTTTTGCCGTGGTGCGCGAGGCCAACAGCCCGCTGGAGTGGATACTGGGGCTGGAAACCGGAGAGAACGGCAAGTTGGAGGTTACGACCGGGGGCGCGCCCCAAACGGTGGCCGGGGGGCAGGCTCGCTGGGTGACATCAATGGGAGAACCCGGCGCATCGATTGTTATTGACCAAAACGCGCAGGCATGGCTGGAGGGCGCCCGCAACAACGTGGCGCAACCGGAACTTGGCGAAATTCTTATGGCCCCGGCCAACATTCTGGCCGATGGCGGCCAGTTTACCTCCACGCCCAGGCCGGGCCGGGCCATTGAGTTTGGGCAGGATGTTCAGGGGGCGGTTAGCCTGACGCTTGATCCTCAGGGCATTTTTGGCGCGCCAACCTACACGCTTGAAGATTGTAATGGCGATGGGGTACAGGATTTGGCCATAAAAAACGGGGCGCTGGATTTTGATTTCCGGCCGTTGCTGGCCAGGGTAGTGGCGCTGGATATTACGGTGTTGAATCGGGACCGGCCGGGATATGGGCTGTGGCAGGCGCTGGACCCGTCGGGCGCGCCGGCCGGCCAACAGCAGGTTAGCGCAGCAGCCGGGGAAACAGAAACCCTCAGTTTGCGAGACAATCCACCCTATCACACCGCTAAATTGACCGTGGGCGATGCCTGTTTTATGGGCATCAGTTTGACCCCGCCGTCTACAGCCGGCAAAGCGGTGGAAGCCCGGCCGGTTGTCAGTGAGCCGGCGCAAAAAAACAATGTGGTGGTAAATGTACTGGCTGCCTCGGCGGAGCGCTTGCCTCAAAACGGACAATTTAAGGCCCTTCCCGTTTCAGCAAATGACCTGGTAATTGACGCGGCGCCTGACGATTGGAATCGGTTGGCCCAGCAAAATAACGCCGACTGGCTGTTGTTTTCGGCCATTACTCATAATTCGGCGTGTTCCACCCGCTACCCGGATTCTGAAAACCAGACTGATTTAGCGGGGCAGGTGTTGTTTGCCTACAACAATCAAAATTTGTACGTGGCTTTTGTGGTTGATGATGATGGCCTGGTAACATACACCGGCGGCGATGATCGCATTTTTTTAGGGGATGCCCCGCAGTTGTTACTGGACCTGGATTTGAACGGCGATTTTGACGACACCCAACTGAGCGGTGACGATGCTCAAATTGACATTTTGCCCAATGTGGTTGAGCCGCAGGCGGTTTTGTGGAACCTGGGCACGCTGACATCGAGTCAACTTGCCGGAGGCCAGATTGCTGTTTTACCGGCGGATACCGGCTATTTTCTGGAAGCCGCCATTCCATGGTCAGAGTTGGGCATTGCCCCTCAACCGGGAGACCGGCTGGGCATTGTAGCCAGCATCAACGACAACGACACGCCTGACACGAATGTGCAGGAGTGTATCATTTCAACATCTCCCCAACGTGATTGGCGCAATCCTGCCACCTGGGGGACAATTTTGCTGGCGCCCACCGGAAACTAGCCCGCCAAAATATCTTCGCAGGAAATCAAATTGCAGAAACCGTTTGGTTACACTCTGAAAATTACATTATCACCCTCTCGCGCCTGGTTAAGTTTGGGGCCGGGGTGGGCAGCGTTGGCGGGGGTGCTGGCCAGTGGCTTTTTGCCGCTAAGTTTCATGACACTGGTGCAGGTGGTTAGCCTGTGGATTTTGGTTGACCCGATTTTGGGCACCCTGTGGGAGTTTGTGGTGCAGCAGGAACTGTGGCGGCAAATTGTCCACGCGCAGCTTCCTGCGGCCCCGGCCCGTGGTTTTTTAATCCCCTACGCCCAACCGGGGTCGGCGGCAGGACGCCTGGTGTTACGGGCGCGCGGCTACCGGCTGTGGTGGCAACAAACTTACTGGCCGGCATTTGGCGACAAATTGGTGACTGTTGGCCTGGGAATAATTATCGCGCTGTTCATTGGGTACACCCTGCACCCCTCAATTTTCTGGTTGACGGCACTATCTGTGGGCCTGACTCTGGTGGCCGGGTTATCTTCTCCGGAACTCTCGCGGCCTGGTGGCGGCAGGACGCAGTCGGTGGTGCAATTTTTGTTGCCGTGGGGCATGGGCATGGTTCTGTTTCCAAATCCAGCGCTTGCCTCGCTGGGGCCGGCTTTTTGTTTCTGGGCCGTGTATTTGGGGGGATTGCGCATGCTGGGCGGCCACCGGCGGGCCGGGTGGCTCTACTTTTTGGGGCAGGTGGCCGTAATCCTGCTGCTGTTGGCGCTACAGCATTTTCCCGGCGCAGCGATTGTGGCTGCGCTTTTTGTGGCCCAACGGCTCATCAAAACTACCTTCAGCGAACCGGCAAACTTTCTGGGCAAAGCCCAACCCTACCTGGTTATTGCCCTGCTGGTAGCCGGTATCTCATTTGGTAGTGTGGTTGGGTAATTGATGTTCTGGCCGGCAGTTTTGCTTATTGTTGTTGTAACTGGAATGGTTATCTACTGGCAACTGATCATTACAGAAGGGGCCTATTTGGGGCCACGGTTGGTAGCGCTTCTCTACGATTGGACGGCAGAACGGTACAACGGCATCAAGGAATTTAACGACGAGGATGAGGATTATTGTCTGGGGCGGCCACTTGCTGCCCGGTTGGGCGCCCAGCCCACGGCTACCGCGCTTGACGTTGCCACCGGTACCGGGCGCATTCCATTATTGCTGATGCGTCAGCCGGGATTTCGGGGAAAAATCATTGGCGTTGACCGCTCGTCAAAAATGTTGAATGTTGCCCGTCGGGACGCGGCCCGCTTTGAAAGCCGCGTTTATTTTGTGCAGGCAGACGCAATGGCGCTGCCGTTTGCCGCCGGCAGCGTGCCCACCGTATCCTGCATGGAAGCGTTAGAGTTTTTGCCCAACCCGAAGAAAGGTTTGGCGGAGTTGGTTCGAGTGTTGCAGCCGGTCACTCCCGGCCAACCCGGCCGGGGATGGTTGTTGACTACCAACCGCGTGGGGTGGGAAGCCCGGCTGATGCCCGGCAAAACCTGGCCTCGCCACGAACTTGAAACTGTCTTGAAAGAGTTACCCCTGCAAGTTATTGATATTCAGGTATGGCAGGATATTTACGATCTGGTTTGGGCGCAGAAAATTGTGGATTAACCTGTCACTGTCAGACAAACAGGCCGCCAACAGCCCGCAGCGCCACATAAATCAAGACAAAAGCGATAGCAAAGCCGATAAAGGCAAACCTGAACTTGTTTTTGTCGCCCTCTGCTTTTCGGGTCCGGGCCGCGCCAAATTCAATGCCGCCCACCGCCAGTAAAATCATAAAAACGTGTTCGGCGGTGAAGCGCATGTCTCCAAATTTTGGGCTAAAAAAATATAATAGCAATCCTAAGGTTATTTGAATGTACACCCCAATGCGAGACGCCAGCAGAAGTTTGGCGTCAAGATTGCTCCACTTTTGGTTTCCCAGCCAGCCCACCAGCATTTTAACAACGGTAATTACAACTAACAGCAGAATAATCCAGCGCCAGCCCGAGTGGGCTTGCAAAAAAAAGTTATAGGCCATTATATTTTTCATCCTGTAAAATTGAATTTGGTTTTGTACCGGACAAGCGCAACGCAGGGGAAGGCGTGTCTTGCCCCTGCACAAATTGCTAATACCGGACATACCTTTAATTGAGGGTTAAAATTGTAACACCGACCGGTAGCTGGAACAAAATTCTATTCCAAAATTTTGCGGCTGCTGAATAAATGGGTCGGGTGTGTTTCAAATGCCTTGAGGAGTGCAGAATTTATTCTGCCAGTGCCTTATTGTTCCTCGGCCAACGCTTTGAATTTTGGCTCTCTGGTAGTTTGCAGGATTGCTCTATAACGTATTATCTGCCACGAATTACACTAATTTCACTAATTTTTTATTTTTTCGTG
>CAYWSS010000525.1:0-4586 GCA_964460505.1 uncultured Caldilineaceae bacterium
CGAATTGCACGAATTAACACGAAAAAAATAAAAAATCAGTGAAATTAGTGTAATTCGTGGCAGATAATACGTTTTTTATAGAGCGATCCTGCAAACTACCAGAGAGTCTTAATTTCCGGCTCATGTTCAGTACAAGTGACCGGCACTTTGAGTGCCGGTCACTTGTACACTTGTTCCAGGCATGAGCCTAATTTTTATCAGCGCAAAACTTATGCGACTTTAAAGAATTTGGAGAGTTTTTTCATAAAAGAGTTTTCTTCTTCCAGGTTCACAAACGGAACAGCCTCTCCGGTTAAACGCGTGGCAATATTTCTAAAGGCCTTGCCGGCAATAGAGCCATTGTAAATGGCCGCCGGCCGCCCCTGGTTGGTAGAAACAATGATATTTTCATCATCCGGCACCACGCCAATCAGGTTGATGGCCAAAATATCGACCACATCATCGGTGGTAAGCATGTCGCCCCGCCTGACCATATCCAGCCGGAGACGGTTGACAATTAAATCGCCGGGCCCTTTTTCTTCTGCCTCAATCAAGCCAATTATACGGTCGGCATCGCGCACCGCCGATACTTCCGGCGTGGTTATGACCAGCACCCGGTCGGCGGGGGCCACCGCATTTTTAAAGCCAAGTTCGATACCTGCCGGTGAATCAACCAAAATGTAATCAAATTCATCCCGCAACTGGTTGGTGACTTCAATCATATCGCCCGGAGTAACCGCGGTTTTGTCTCTGGATTGCGCCGCCGGGATAAGGTACAGGTCATCCAGCCGCTTATCTCGAATCATGGCCTGGCGCAAGCGGCACGTGCCTTCAACCACATCAACCAGGTCATAAACAATTCGGTTTTCCAGGCCCATTACTACATCAAGGTTGCGCAACCCAATGTCGGCATCAATGGCAACTACTTTTTTACCCTGTGCCGCCAGAGCCGCACTTAAGTTGGCGGTGGCTGTCGTTTTACCAACACCGCCTTTACCGGAAGTAATGGTTATAACTGTGGCGCTCATATGCGTCTCTCTATACTCACTTAAAAATGGATTGCTAACATCAGTAGATCCAATTTTTGCTTAGATCGTGGGTTAAACTGTTAGTTTGACCCGAACAAGCTAACAGTTTGTCGAAGGTACAATTTGGATCTACTGAACATTAATATCGTGGCATTTTTTGTTCATTGTTCATTGACTTACCGATTATCCGTTCCAGGGTTCAGCCACAATCCGGCCGGCCTGAATGGAGGCCATTTCAGGGATAATGTCGGTGTCGGCATCTTCTGCCGGGGCACGGGTAATATTATCACCGATGCGCAACTGCATAGGCGATAGCTGTAATGCGCAAACTACGGCCTTTTCGTGTTGTCCGTTTGCGGCCCCGGCATACACAGAACCACGCAAACGGCCCCAGACAATTACGCTGCCTCCGGCCTTAATTTCGGCTCCCGGATTTACATCGCCGATAATAACAATATGGCCGGGATGATTGACCACCTGCCCCGAACGCAACGTGCGCCGCAACACAATCGAATCGCCCGTTGGCTCCGGGGGTTGGGCGGCTGACGCGGACTCCGGGCGGGCCGCGGTTAAGGTAATTTCCAGGCCAAGCTGTTCCGCTGCTTCCCGGGTTCCGGGGGCATCTCCTTCTACGGCCCACAGGGTGACGTTGTGCCGGTTAAGAATATGGCCCACCGCCTCAATTTGAGGCCGGGTAAGTTGGCGCGGCCCAACTTTTAAGGCCACCCGTCCCCCTTTAAAAAAGGATGCCTTTTCTGCCAGGCTGTGGTCTAATTCTTCTATCAGTCCCTGCCACACGCCGGAACCTATTTTAATGATCAGGCCGCTGCTTGTGCCTTTAATTATGATTCGTTCGTTAGACATAGAAATTTGGTACGCAACGGGTAAAATTGGCCTAATAATCCCGGTAAGTACTACATATTGTACCTCAAAAACAACAATACCACAATATATTGTGGTATTTTTTAAGGTTGGGTATTTTGGGGCTAATCAGAATTGGGGATAGACGCGGTCTCGCGGGAGTCTGGCCGGGTTTGAAATTCGAGCAAGTATCGTAATCCGTTGGCAATTTCCAGAGTTAGCGGCGAAGAATTGGGAAAATCCGTTAATTGAATTTGCCAATCTCTGGCAATAGTTCTGTTAAGCTCGTTGTAATCAAACTGGCCGTTTTCTGCGGTGGTTAACCGGGCCACAAGTTCATTATCGGCCAGAATATCGACAGAAATATTACTGATACCCTGCCCTAACTCATCCAGCACAAAGCCGGAAATGTTGGCCCCATCCTGACTCCAGGTATCCGTACCCAACAAACGAGCCGTAAATATGGTCTCCGGCGTAAGTTCATCCGTTTGCTCATCCTCACCCGAAGAATCCTCCTCTTCTTCATCCTGAATGTTGAAGTAGTAACGCAGAATTTTATTGGTTATCGGCACGGCAGTTGCGGATCCCTCGCCGCCGCCGTACACAAAAACCAGCGTCACAATCTCGGGGTTGGTTGAGGGCGCATAAGAGGCAAACCAGGCGTGGCTGGTTTTTACCCGTCCCTCACGGTCCAGGCATTGCGGATAATTGTCGCAAAACTCAGCCGTACCCGTTTTACCGGAAATGTCGATACCGGGCACATCAATAACATCGTGGGCTGTGCCCGTTTCCCAATCAACCACGGCCCGTAATCCGGCCCGAACCAGGCCCATAAATTCCGGATCCAGGTTCAGTTTCCCCACCACTTCCGGCTCGATGACTTTGACGACGTTGCCGTCGGCATCCAGAATTTCTTTAACCAGGTGGGGTTTAAAAAGAGTGCCACTGTTGGCAATAGCGGCATAGGCGTTAATCAATTGCAGGGGGGTGACCAAAATAAATCCCTGGCCAATGGACATGTTGTAGGTATCGCCGGTCAGCCAGCTTTCGGCGTAGTTTAGCCGTTTCCATTTGGCGTTGGGAACCAGCCCGGCCAGTTCGCCCGGCAGATCAATGCCGGTTACATTGCCCAGCCCAAATCTTTCTGCATATTCGGCTAAACGTTCCGGCCCCAAGCCTTCGTATTCAATGGGAGAGTAGCCGCCGCCAATATGATAGAAGTACACGTTGCATGACCAGGCCAACCCCGAAACGACATTTACTTCACCGTGCCCGGTGCGGAGCCAGCAGTAGAAGGGTTGGGCCAAATCAAGATTATCCGGCTCAAAACGGTTGGGCAAATAGAGCACACCGGGGTCAAAAAAGGTTGTTTCCGGTTGTACGGTTCGGGCTTGTAACGCCCCTGCTGCCGGAACAATTTTAAAGGTTGAGCCGGGCGGATACAGCCCTGATGTGGCGTGGTTAACCAACGGTGTCCACGGATCTTCGCTGAGCAGGGAAAGTTCCCGGGCAGAGATGCCCTGGGCAAACAGGTTGTTGTCAAAGCTGGGCAGGGTGACCATGGCCAGAATTTCGCCGGTTTGCGGGTTCATCACAATGGCGACGCCCTGGTTGGAATTGACCTTGTCCATTCCCTCCTGCAAGGCTTCTGTGGCTACTTTTTGCAGGTCGGTATCTATTGTCAGCCGCAGATTATGGCCGGGTCGAGCCGCCACGTTTTTACTAACGGTTCTGATTTTTTGGCCGGTTACATCCACTTCAATGCTTTCCAGCCCCTTGATACCCCGCAACCAATCCTCGTACTCTACTTCAAGACCGGCCAGCCCGATTGTGTCGGTCAGGTCGTAGCCTTGAGCATTGTACGTGTCAAACTGTTCAGCCGGAATTGGGCCAATATACCCCAAAATGTGGCTCGTCAACCCGCCAAAAATATAATCGCGGCTGGGGGAAATTTCAATGAGCACGCCGGGCAGGTCAATCCGTTCCTCTTCAATTTGAGCGATGATAGTGGGGTCAACGTCTGTAGCAATGGTTATGGGCAGAAACGGCGCATAAGCACGAAACCGGTTGGCCGCGTCTCTAATACCCAATGGCTCGTTAACAAACTGGCGGCTGCGGGAATTAATAATTTGATGCTGAAGCTGGCGGCTATACTGGTGATGATTGATGGCGTGAAAATAACCATTATTGTGGCCATTAACCTGCTCAATTTGAGTGGTAATGGGCAGATTCAGCAGTTCAGACAGGCGGGCAAAGATTTTTGCTTCTGTGGTGGCGTCATCGGGCAGGTAGGCGGGCAGGACAACGACATTATAAACAGGCCGGTTGCGAACCAGCAGGGCCCCGTTCCTGTCATAAATTACGCCCCGCGAAGCCGGAATTTGGGCCAGTCGAAAGCGGTTGGCATCGGCCAGTTCGCGGTAAGTTTCGCCCTGAGCAATCTGCAAATTCCACAACTGGGCGGCTAAAATAACAAATGCTGCCAGTACCCCAAGCAAAAATATGTAACTGCGTACCTTGATTTGAAATTCAGTCATAGGGAGGCATTATACTTGAGAAGCCAAAATTCACGAAGTTAGACCTAACCTGGGCAAGCCGGAACTAAAGAAGGGGCACAGAGATACACGGAGAAGTCGGACAATCCTTATCGGGACGACAACGAGAATGAAAATCAGGAACACAGAGACCGCTGAGCAGGCACAGACGCGAAGCGTACAA
>CAYWSS010000526.1:0-4586 GCA_964460505.1 uncultured Caldilineaceae bacterium
TTAGGTGGCTCGGTCGGAGACCGGCCACAGCACCGGGTTTACTGAACCTGTACCTGAATTGAGCAATCTGGTCATTGAATGAATTCAATGCCTGCTACGGGAAACGTGTTTCAAACACGTTTTTCGCTTGCGTCCAGCCCGCGAATTCATTTGTGGTTAAATGCGGAAGTTATTAAATTTTCTTTCCTAAAGAAAGAAAAACTGTGACGATGAAACGCCCCAACATCTTATTCATCCTAACCGACCAACTGGCCGGGCCGGCTTTACCCTGTTACGGGCATCCCCTTGTTAAAGCCCCAAATATCACCGGCCTGGCTGAAAAGGGGGTTGTTTTTGAAAACGCTTACTGCAACAGCCCCCTGTGCGCCCCCTCGCGCGCCTCAATGATGACCGGGCAGTTACCCTCGCGGATTGGCGCC
Organism: uncultured Caldilineaceae bacterium; assembly: GCA_964460505.1. GTDB lineage: Bacteria > Chloroflexota > Anaerolineae > 4572-78 > J111 > J095. The sequence continues at coordinate 420 of CAYWSS010000526.1, forward strand.
TTTGATAACGCCGCCCAATTTCCGTCGGATATCCCCACCTTTGCCCACTACCTGCGGGCTTTGGGCTACCGCACCTGCCTCTCCGGAAAAATGCACTTTGTTGGCCCGGACCAACTGCACGGCTTTGAAGAGCGTCTCACCACAGACATCTACCCCGCCGATTTTGGCTGGGTTCCCGATTGGACCCGGCCCGAATACCGTCCCTCATGGTATCACAACATGCTCAGTGTGGTTCAGGCCGGGGTCTGCACAACCTCAAATCAGCTTGATTTTGACGAGGAAGTTACCTTCCGGGCTGTACGCAAAATCTATGATTTAGCCAGAGATGATGATACCCGCCCCTTCTGCCTGATGGCCTCATTTACCCACCCGCACGATCCATTTGCCATTACTCAGGAATATTGGGACCGTTATGAGCACAATAAAATTGATATGCCGGCCGTCCCCCCCATTCCGTTAGCGCAAATGGACCCGCACAGCCGGCGCCTGTACCATGTATCGGCTATGGACCAGTACCAACAAACCCAAGAGCGCGTGCGCAACGCCCGCCACGCCTATTACGGGATGATTAGTTACATTGATGATAAAGCAGGCCAACTTTTGCAGGCTCTGGAAGCTGTCGGGTTCAGTGACAACACCGTTGTAATCTTTACCTCTGACCACGGCGAGATGTTGGGTGAACGTGGCCTGTGGTACAAAATGTCCTTCTTTGAGTGGTCGGCCCGGGTTCCTCTCATTTTTTATCAGCCCAAACTATTCTCCAACCGCCGCATCCGGCAAACCGTCTCGCTGGTTGATTTATTACCAACGCTGGTTGAGGTGGCCACTGATGGCATCGCTCCCCCCGATTTTGCCGATACCGTTGACGGCCACAGCCTTTTGCCGCTAATGCAGGGCGATGACAACAGCGCGGCTGACACCGTTTTGGGCGAGATATTGAGTGAGGGCGCCATTGCCCCATGTTTAATGATTCGCCGCAACCGTTTCAAATACATTTACAGCCGGCCCGACCCGGACCAGCTTTATGACCTGGTTAACGACCCATATGAACTCGATAACCTGGCCGGCCACCCGGACTATAAAGATGTGCGGCGGTCTTTTGATGCTGATGTGTACGCACGATGGACCCCGCTGGCCCTTCACCGGCAGGTATTAGCCAGCCAGCAACAGCGGCAATTAGTGAACAACGCCCTCCGGCAGGGCCAACACACCCCCTGGGATTTTCAACCCCATCAAGATGCAAGCCGGCAATATATGCGAAACCATCTTGACCTGAACAACCTTGAGCGCCGCGCCCGATTCCCATCACCAGACGTGCCGCCCCCGGATTAAGCGGCTTTAGTTTATCATAGTATTACCCTCCAACATTTGTGCCATCCACCAGAATTTTTTATTCATTGTTCATTGCTAATTATTCATTTGCAGCTCGCCGCACTATGAGGTTATTTCATGCAAGATATTCACACCATTGGTATTGTTGGTACGGGTGTTATCGGTTCCGGGTGGGCGGCCCGCTGTTTGGCCCACGGGCTGGATGTTATTGCTACCGACCCCGGCCCCAACGCAGAACAGCGCCTGCGAGCCAACATAAACAAAGCCTGGCCCGCCTTGCAAAAGGTAGGCTTAATGCCGGGGGCCGACCGCAGCAGGCTCACCTTTAGCCCCAACCTGCAAGACGTCTGCCAAACGGCTCACTTTATTCAGGAAAACGCCCCGGAACAAGAAGAGCTTAAGCGCACCCTGCACACCCAACTGGATGCCATGACCCCGCCCGAAGTCATCATCGCTTCCAGTTCATCCGGGCTGCTGCCCACCCGTCTTCAAGCCAACTGCCGGCACCCCCAACGCCTGGTTATTGGTCACCCCTTTAACCCCGTCTACCTGCTGCCGCTGGTTGAAGTATTGGGCGGCAAACAAACACACCCCTCTTCTATCGAAAAAACCATCAGCTTTTATCGTGACCTTGGTATGTACCCCCTCCACGTGCGTAACGAGATTGAAGGCTATATTTCTGACCGTTTGCAAGAGGCACTTTGGCGTGAGGCATTGCACCTGGTTAACGACGGAATCGCCACCACCGCAGAAATTGACGATGCGGTGGTTTATGGGCCGGGATTACGCTGGGCCATTATGGGCACCTGCCTTACTTTCCACCTGGCGGGCGGCGATGACGGCATGCGCCATATGCTGGAGCAGTTTGGCCCGGCCCTAAAGTTGCCCTGGACTAAACTGCGAGCACCGGAGTTGACCGACAATTTAATTGAACGGATGGTAGCAGGAACCCAACAGCAAGCCGCCGAAAAGAGTATTGATGAACTGGAACAACTGCGCGATGATTGCCTGATTGGCATTATGCACACCCTGCACCAGCACAACTATGCCTCCGGGCAAATCATTGCCCAGCTTGAGGCCAAACGATATGCCACCAGATACCGCCACCCCCGCTGGACACCCAACGCCATAATCGACAAACCGCTCAAGCTGTATAACCGCATTGTGGACCCCACCTGGATTGATTACAACGGCCACGTAACCGAAGGCGGTTACCTGATTGCCTTTGGCTATGCCTCCGACGCGCTGTTTCGTTATATTGGTATTGATGAGGCTTACCGTGCCGCAGGGTATTCATTTTACACAGTTGAAACTCACATCAATTATTATCAAGAGGTAGGGGCGGGCGAACCTTTACATTTCACCACCCAACTCCTGGGCCTGGACGAAAAACGACTCCATCTGTTTCACGTTATGTATCACGGCAATACAAATGAACTGCTGGCCACTACCGAACAAATGCTACTCCACGTAGATATGAATACTTCCTCCGCCTGCCCTATCAATCCAGATGTATACAGGGCACTAAGCTCCATTCTGGAAGCACATCAGGATATGCCAACACCCAAACAAGTTGGCCGCCAGATGGCTGTGAAACGGGGTTAGAATTTAGAAATAAGAAATTTAGGGTGATGGCCGGTGAACGGATAACTTCTAATTTTCATTGACGACCCGGACTTACGGGTAGCCATTATTACCGGCGGGGGCGAGAAGTTTTTCTCGGCCGGTTGGGATTTAAAGGCCGTCGCCCAGGGCGAAGCAACCATAGAAGCCGATTATGGCCCCGGCGGTTTTGCCGGCCTGACCGAGCTGCATAATTTAAACAAGCCGGTGATTGCCGCCATCAACGGCATGGCCGTAGGCGGCGGGTTTGAACTGGCCCTGTGTTGTGATTTTATTGTGGCCGCAGAGCATGCCCGGTTCTTTTTGCCGGAGGTATTTGTTGGCATTTTGCCCGATGCCGCCTCGTTTCGCTTGCCCAAACGCCTGCCGCACCAAATAGCTATGGAGATGTTGCTTACGGGTCGTCGTATGGGGGCGGACGAAGCAAAACAATGGGGGCTGGTTAATGCTGTGGTGACTCAAGAGCAATTAATGGACAAAGCTCGTGAGTACGCAGAAACCATTATTAAGGCGGCTCCTTTGGCCATTGCTGCCGTTAAGGAGGCAACCCGGGCCACCGCAGCAATGAATGTAGAGGAGTGCTATGCTTTGATGAGAAGCGGCAATCTGAAAACCTTCGAAAAGTTGTTGACCTCAGAGGATGCCAGGGAAGGCCCCAAAGCATTTGCAGAAAAACGAGACCCTGTGTGGAAGGGAAGGTAATTAAATCACTTGACCATATCATTTCGAGCAGATAGCAAAAAATCCCTACAGAGCCGGTTTGCAAACATAGGTCTCAGGGATTTCTCCGCCTGCGGCTACAAAATAACATGCCTCCATATTGTGTGGAAGTTAATTATTTTTCAATTCTTAGTGGCCTTGCCGGATAATCTTATTACGACTGTGCACGGGAGTCATCATTTGCTGTAGCGATGCTTTCCAGCCTGTCAATTTGTCTCTTAGGTCAACCCTGACCGGGGCAGCGCCAGATTCATCTCGTTCGTAGCTTAATTTTGCTTCGGCTAATTTAGCTGTCTCTTCGTGTCGTTCCCGGGCCAGTTGAAAATCATAATAATTGTTCATGCGTTTTTTCCTCTGCCAAAGTAATTGAGGTCAGGAAAGTATCCTGAAAATTAAATATTGCTGAATAGAAAAATCGCAATACCGCAAAAGTCATCAGGTAAATTAAAGTGACCGGCACTTTTAGGGCCACTGAAAGTCGACCTGTATCTA
>CAYWSS010000527.1:0-4581 GCA_964460505.1 uncultured Caldilineaceae bacterium
AGCGCCAGGATGACATGGAAGAAGAATTGATGGGCAAACCCGTTCAGCGCCAGGAAGATGGCATCGAAGAAGATTTATTGCAGAAACCTGTTCAACGGCAGCACAAAAGCGGCAGTTTGTGCGATTAGAGAAAAAACAGATCAGGATATAACACAATGATTGATGACTTGAACGAAGTTATCCGTCAATTACTCATTCAAGAACTTCCCGTAAAAAATGGCGAGGTCGAAATTTCGTTTGACCAGCCCAAACGGGAGTGGTCATCGCGGTTAAGCCGGCCAACGCTCAATTTGTTCCTGTACGACATGCAGGAAAATACCCAACTGCGGAATAAGCCGGGTTGGAGCGTAAGTGTAGGGGGGCAGGGCAATGGCAGCGCCACCCTCACCCGCCAGCCGATGCGCATGGATTTGCAATATATGATCACCGCCTGGGCCACCGAATCGGAGGACGAGTACCGCTTGCTGGGGCGATGTTTAATGGCGCTCTCCCGTTACCCCAATGTGCCGAGAGAGTTGTTTCCGGAGTCGCTTAAAGACCAGCCCTTTGAAATGCCTTTGGAGGTAGCACAACCGGGCGCATTACAGAATGTTACCGATATTTGGAGCGTGCTGGACAATGAAATAAAACCGGCTATTGGCTGTAAAATCACCCTGGCGGTGATGCCTTATGCGCCGGTTGAGGAGCCGGTGGTAAAAACCCGGGAAATCAAGTTTGAGCAGACCAACGAGCTTGCGAGCGAGACCAGTCCATCCCGGAACTATTGGAGCATTGGTGGCAAAATTAATACCACTGTTCCATTTGAAAATATTTCGTTGACCCTGGTAGAACGCGCCTTAACGGTTCACCTTCGTGGTGATGAAGGCCGATTTACCGTGGGACACCTGGAGGCCGGCGACTACACGCTGGAGGTATCGGTTAAAGGTCGTAAAAAACCAAAGCGTTTTAAGCTGACGGTACCATCTCCGGATTATGATATCAAGGTATAAATTTCTTTAACAAGTTAGGTATGGTTCACAATCTGTGTACAAATTCAGTGAACCCGTCAAAATCGCGCGCGGGCCGGTCTCTTGACCGCGCCCGCTTAGGTGGCTCGGTCGGAGACCGGCCACAGCACCAGGTTTACTGAACCTGTACCAATCTGTTGATAGATTGTACGCTATTTACTAACAACATTCGTGAAGCGTGATACCTGCCGCAAGGCAAATGTTACGCATCACGGGAGTTGTTTGCAAAACGGACAAATTGTTACGATTATCCCTTGTCCAACGAGCCGTACCGCGATTTGAAAGGAGGGGGCAAATACGAAACTAATGGCCTTTTTCAGCAAAATGCTGGAAGCTATTTTTGGAGAAAGGTTTTTTGAGTAAAACAGGTAATGGGGCAGGCGCGCATCTTAAAGCTACCGCTTCGTTATCGTCGTTGAAGTAAATAAAAAGCTGTAACAAAATTATACATAAGGAGTAGATAATGCCAGAATATCTATCGCCGGGAGTTTATGTAGAAGAAGTGGATACCGGGCCAAAACCTATTCAAGGTGTAGGCACGGCGATGCCGGCCTTTGTTGGGTTTACCGAAAAAGCTCAGCGCGTAAGCCGGTCTAACGGTGATGTAAGCGTAACTGACTTGTTAGGGCAGGCTCAGCTTGTTACAAATTGGAGCCAGTATGTAGAAACCTTTGGTGAATTTGTTGAAGGTGCTTACCTGCCCCATGCCGTGTACGGCTACTTCATGAATGGCGGTTCCCGCTGCTACGTATTAAGTGTAAAAACCATTCCAAAAGCCCAGGCCGGACTTTTAGGCAGCGATGGCAAGCCCCATCTGCTGGCCAGAGCAAAACAGGCCGGGTTTGATGGGCTGCGGTTACGGGTAAAGGTAGATGCCCCCAAGGCCGCTGCCCCACCCAAACGAACCGGGCGCAAAAAAGCAGCCGATGAAGGTGAAGAAAAGCCGGGAGCCGGCGGGGGTGGACCCTTTACGGTTACGGTAGAACGGGAGCGGGTATCCGGGGGCTGGCAAACCCAGGAAGTACTGCCAGATGTTGCCCTGACAGAGGTAGAAACGGAGGCCGGCAAAGAGGTTCGGGTGGTTTATAAAGAAAGCAAACTGCCCCAGTGGATTGACTTGGTAGTGCCCGAGGATGCCGACCTGACGACTGCCTGGCCTCGTGAGCAGCAACAATCGCTGCAAATTGACCAGGCGCTGTTAGCCCCACCTTCAGCCGAAGAATTTCAAGGCAACGTCAGCGAACGCAGCGGCGTTGAGGGCCTGGAAGCATTGGATGACGTCACGATGCTGGTTGTGCCGGACCTGATGACTCCAATGCCGGAACAGGACAAACTGGACCTGGACACTGTTAAAGCCGTACAAACCATGATGATTGCTCACTGCGAACGCATGGGAGACAGGGTAGCCATTCTGGATTCGCCGCCGGGCATGAACCCGCAGCAAATCAGGAAATGGCGGATGGATACGGCCGGATACGACTCCAGCTATGCCGCCCTGTACTACCCCTGGGTAGAAGTACGCGACCCCGTCCAAAAGCGAAACATTGCTATTCCGCCCTCCGGGCATATTGCCGGGGTGTGGGCCCGCACCGATACCCAGCGCGGCGTACACAAAGCACCCGCCAACGAAGTTATTCAGGGTGTAACCGGTCTGGCCTTTGGGGTAACTAAAGGAGAGCAAGACGTACTCAATCCCATTGGCGTCAACTGTGTGCGGGCTTTCCCCGGCCGCGGCATACGGATTTGGGGCGCACGAACGCTATCCAGCAATGCCTCCTGGCGCTACCTGAACGTAAGACGGCTTTTCAACTTTGTTGAAAAATCCATCGAACTGGGTACCCAGTGGGTTGTCTTTGAACCCAACACCCCCACTTTGTGGGCGCGGGTTAAGCGAGATGTGACCGCCTTTTTGCGAGAAGTGTATCGCACCGGTGCCCTGTTCGGCAGCGGCCCCAGCGAAGCCTTTTACGTAAAATGTGACGACGAACTCAACCCCCCCGAATCTCGGGACCAGGGCAAGCTAATTGTAGAAGTTGGCTTATCTCCGGTAAAACCGGCTGAGTTTGTTATCTTCCGCATCAGCCAATGGGCCGGGGGTGGCGGTGAAGAAGGTGGCGGTGAAGAAGGTGGGGGCGAAGGCTAACCGAATACCCGCTTGACAGGAGCCGCCGATGGCGCGGGGGTGTGGGGGGGTGTCCCTCCACTTTCCTCCCCACCACACGTGCGGTATGATAATCACATTATCATAACTTACAAAAATTTGGTAAAAGGAGATAAATCCTTATGACGGATATGTTAGAAAACCCACTTGTTGGCGCGTATTTTACCCTTGAAATTGAGGGCAAGCTGCAAGGCCACTTTCTGGAAGTGAGCGGCATCGGCTCGGAAACTGAGGTTATTGAGCACAAACCGACCGGCGAAGAAGGGCACGAAGCCATTGTCCAGAAAATACCGGGGCGCTTAACCTGGGGTGATGTAACCCTAAAACGGGGCCTCACCAGCAATATGGACATCTGGAACTGGCGGCAGGAAGTTGTTGACGGCAAAATAGAAGGAGCACGCACCAACTGCTCCATTATAGCCTACAACACCGAAGGCGGTGAGGTGGCCCGCTGGAACTTAACCAATGCCTGGCCCAGTAAAATTGATGGCCCTGCCCCCAAATCTGATGCCTCGGAAATTATGATGGAAGAAGTGACCGTTGTGCATGAAGGCATTGAGCGCGCGTCCTAACCAGGACAAATCAGAGCCAAAGCGTGTCTTCAGGAGTAGGTTGGGTTGAGCCAAAATTACCTAGTAATCGGCACAATGTTGGGTTTTATCACCTGCTTTTAAGCATAATTCTGAGCGAAACCCAACAGTTTTTGGACGGTTCGTCAGTGTTCATCCATTCAACCCAACCTACTGTCTGGCTCAATTGATAAGTCACTAACCCGGAGAAATAATTAATGAGCTTGCAAACCGAATTTGAATTCGTACTACCCCGTGGATTTGTTGACCAGGATGAAACAGTACATAAGCGAGGCGTTATGCGTTTGGCAACCGCGATGGATGAGATTACCCCGCTTAATGATATGCGGGTGCGCAATAATCAGGCTTACCTGGTCATCATCCTTTTATCGCGAGTTGTCACCCGGCTGGGCACGCTGACCAGCATCCATCCCGGCATCATCGAAAAACTCTTCGCCGCCGATTTGGCCTACCTGCAAGAATTTTATCGCCGTATCAATGAACAGGGTACATCTACCATCCCCCTGACCTGCCCGGAGTGTCAGGCTAAATTTGAACTGGACCTGGCAAGCCTGGGGGAGGAATTATAGGCTACCCCCTCGGTCGATTGCACGAGGAGGTAGCCTACGTTGCTTATCATTTCCATTGGCCGCTGACCGATATTCTTGGCATGGAACATCGGCAACGGCAGCGGTGGGTCAGCGAAATTGCAAAGATAAATCGCAAATTCAACGAAGCCACCGGTGGGCAATCATAACAAACACCCATCCCCGGAGGTCATTAAGCATTGATGGCTCTACAGGATTTCGCAGGATCAAAGTAAAGAATTTGCCACGAATTGCAC
>CAYWSS010000528.1:0-4561 GCA_964460505.1 uncultured Caldilineaceae bacterium
GATTTCGCCGGATCAAAGTAAAGAATTTGCCACGAATTGCACGAATTAACACGAAAAAAAATTAGTGAAATTAGTGTAATTCGTGGCAGATAACACGTTTTTTATAGAGCGATCCTGCAAACTACCAGAGAGCCAAAATTTTGATAACAATAACTCGCTAACGGACACCCGGCGAATTTAACAGTAGAGTTGTTCCTCAATAAGCAACGCAGGAAATTTATACACATTTTATTAAGGACGCAGCCAAGAACGGACAAGCGCGGATATTTAAAATCTTTTTTTCCGCGTTCATCCGTGCTTGTCTGTGTCCTGCAAATGAGATAACCTTATTAGGGAACAAGTCTAGTATTCTGATTTGCAAAAGAGAAGGAATGAATCGCGAATTTAGCGAATAGGCGAATTTTACGAATATCCTTTTAAGAATTAGCGCTACGCTTGCACTGACCCGCAAGGGGTCCGGCGCAAGTGTTCGCCCATTTATGTCATGCATGCCCGTTGTTTGGGTATTTGCGAGTTGAGCCAGGCAGGCGGCAAATCGAAGGGGTGCCTGTTAGCGAATGACAATATTCCGGTCTGGTGTTGCGACTCAAGAAAAGTACACCCCACTATACACCTTTTGGGGGATGACGGTATACCCGGTTGACATGTAAACTATTTACAAGTAGCAGAAAACAAAGCAGCGCTTTGAAACCTGCAACTTTTTGGAAACCACCCCGTATTATTGTTTGCAGGCAAGGGCGCCGCAGAGGAAATAATTTACGGTTTTGCAAAATAAGGAGCTATTACCCGCTCGTAGTCAGCCTCGCAGCGATAGCGAAGTGGCGTTAAGGCGGCACTTCACCGCATTGCGCGCCTGACTACGAACATTTTATACGAGGAGAAACCTAATGAACCGGGAAAACAATAGTGAGCCAATCATTCAGGTAAAAGATGTCATTAAAAATTTTAAGGTTGGCGACGGCGAAGTCAACATTCTGAAAGGGATTTCATTTGATGTGAATCAGGGTGAGTTTGTGTCGATTGTAGGCCCTTCGGGAAACGGAAAATCTACCTTGCTGAACATGGTCACCGGCATTGACCGCCCCACTGACGGCGAAATTAATGTGACCGGCAAGCAGGTTCATAAAATGAGCGAAAACAAACTGGCCGCATGGCGGGGTGAACAAGTAGGAATCATTTTCCAGTTTTTCCAGATGCTGCCGGCCTTGAGCTTGCTTCAAAATGTTATTTTGCCGATGGACTTTGCCAACAAATATTCGTCAAAGGAGCGCCGGGAACGGGCCATGGAGCTACTGGAGATGGTCGGGCTGGCCGACCAAGCGCACAAATTACCCAGCATGGTTTCCGGTGGACAGCAACAGCGAGCGGCCATCGCCCGGGCCCTGGCTAACAACCCGGCGCTGTTGGTAGCCGATGAGCCGACCGGTAACCTGGATTCCCGGACTGCCGGCGATGTTTTTGACCTGTTTTCCCAGCTTGTGGAAAAAGGGAAAACCATGTTGATGGTTACCCACGACAAAGACCTGGCCAAACGTGTACCGCGCCGTATTGAAATTACCAACGGGCACATCACCAGAGATGAATACGTAGAAAACTGGGCGCAGCCTGTGGCCCAACCTCAATGGGTGGGGGTTGCATAACCTTTTTTACGGGCGTACAGTTGCAGAAGGAGGCATACCCATGCGTGCACAAATTAATCAAAAACTATCACAATTTTGGCAACTTTTACTGGCTTTGATGTATTCTCTCACTAACCTGTGGCGAAGCTCGGGCCGGTCTCCTGACCGTGCCCGATGGTGGCTTGGTCGGAGACCGGCCACAGCGTCTTCCCGACAAATTGAGAAGATACCTCTGATGCCAAAAAAGAAAATAACAACCCGCACCAAAGATTTGGCAATCGCTAAATTTCAATCAATCCGTCCTGTCGATCCGGCCAGGGAAAAGAAGATGTTGGTTTTATACAAAGCAATGGATATGGCCGGCTAATTAAACCTGACGTATTTATTCAGCGGAAAAGATACCGGCAATGCAGTTTTAGCCCTCACTCTCCCCGGGGTTAAAATTGTACTGCCGATACCCAAAGACCCAAACACACTCTTCTCATTCTTGATACTATACCCCCAACATGATACAATCAAACATCTAAATTCTGAGGGCACTCATCTTATGACCATCGGCATAGTCATCATTATCCTGATTCTGGCAATTGCAGCGTTATTGTTAATTGCTTATCCCCTGTGGCAGCAAACCCGCCCCGTGTCCTATTTTCGGCCAATCCGGGCCGGCCAAACTCTGGAAGAATATGAAGTGCAGTATCAGGCGGCCCTGACTTCCATTAAAGATTTGATGTTTGATCACGAGATGGGAAAAGTTTCCACCGAAGATTACGAAGCGCTGCTGGCTATTGCAAAATCAGAAGCTGCTCAAATCCGTCGCAATATCGACCGTTTAAGTAGCGAATTTGGAATTGCGGGAATTAACGACGACCTTGATTCCGAAATTGAGTTGCAGATAAACCGGGTACGCAGCACCCCGCCGGCCATAGCTAAACCGCTACTGCGAAAAATTGATGCGGAGATAGAGTTGCTCAAAGGTGTTAACCAGACTCGCCCCGGAACCGAGGAATTGGCCTGTTTAAGTTGTGGCCGGTCATTTCAGGCCGGCGATACTTTTTGCAGTAGCTGTGGACAATCGTTGGGACATATTTCTGTGGAGGATAGGGGACACGCCTATTGCCAAAGCTGTGGAACTGTGGCTCAGGCCGGCGATGCCTTTTGCTCTAAATGTGGGGCTGCGCTTGACCCAAAATTAGAATCTGCCACCCGGGATTCTGCTGTGTGAAATAACTTTACAATCGCTGATGCTGTCTTCATAACCTCAATCTTTCAACAGAGGAAATAATAAATGGATACAATTACCTTGGTTTTATTCATTCTGGGATTTATTCTATTGGTTGGCGGCGCAGAATTTCTGGTTCGTGGCGCATCAAAATTGGCGTTGGCTGTCGGTATTTCTCCGTTAGTGGTGGGGCTTACCGTGGTAGCATATGGCACCAGCGCCCCGGAGTTGGCCGTAACTCTTGATGCCACCTTCTCCGGTGAAGCCGCTTTGGCGCTGGGTAACGTTATAGGCAGTAACATCTCTAATATTTTATTGGTGTTGGGGCTGGCCGCAGCCGTCTCGACCCTGGTTGTAAACACCCAGTTAATCCGCCTGGACGTTCCCCTGATGATTGGGCTGTCTGTGCTGGTTTTTGTTATGGGTTTTGATGGTAGAATTACCCGGGTTGACGGCATCATTCTGGTATTGGGGGCAATCAGTTACACCGTTTATGTAATCAGTAAGAGTCGTAGGGAAACCAAAGCTGTTCAGGCCCAACTTTCAGAAACCGTCGATGAGGATGAAGATATACCCAAAGGCCCGGTACAAATAGCTGTTCAGCTTGGGTTTATTGCCTTCGGGCTGCTATTGCTGATTATGGGGGCCGACTGGTTGATTAATGGTGCGGTTATTGTGGCTAAACTATTGGGTGTCAGCCAACTGGTCATTGGTTTAACGGTAGTGGCTGTTGGTACTTCCCTGCCCGAAATTGCCACGTCCATCGTTGCCAGCATACGCAACCAGCGCGATATTGCCGTCGGCAATGCCATTGGCAGTAATATTTTTAACATTATGCTGGTTTTGGGCGTAACCAGCGCGGTTGCCCCCAACGGCGTTCCTGTCCCACAAACAGCGCTCACTGTCGATATCCCCATTATGATTGCCGTGGCTATTGCTACCTTGCCCATCTTCTTTACCGACTTCCGCATTGATCGCTGGGAGGGAATATTATTTTTGGGCTACTATGTAGCCTATACTGTGTATCTGTTCCTGCGAGCCACCAATAATAGCGCTCTGGATGAATTTACCACCGCCATGACTTACTTTGTTATCCCGCTGACGGTAGTTACTATTATTGCGGTTACTATTAATGCCTGGCGAAAGCGGGGCCTCAATCAGCATACATCATAGAAAAAATTCACCACATCATCACTCAGGGTTGCTCAAAAAATTCTCCGGTGGCATAATTCAGCGCAAATAATTTTTTGTTGTGAAGTTCAATTGAACCCGACTCGTTGACAGCAACGAGTGATGAACCAGAAATTTACCAATCGACATAAAATAGCCAAATTATAACTAAAACAGGACACAGATTTTCACGGATGAACACAGATTAAAAAAGTAAAAGAAAAATCCGTGTGAATCCGTGTCACATTATGTTAGCTGGTAAACTTCTGATGAAAATAGCTTTTGTTCGCCATTCGTATATTCACAGATTCGCCTATTTACAAAGGAGCAAATTCGATGGAAGGTACAGTTATTCTGGCCGCCGTTAATATAATATTCTGGCTTATTGCTTTTATAATGTTGTATAAAGTAGCGGGAAAGCAACAATCGCTTCAAAATGAGGTAAATATTCTGGAGCAGTTAATCACTGATGCAGTAGAGCAGGAATAGAGATTGATTATTTGTAACTACTTAGGCACACACCTTTGTAGCCGCTATAGTAGCGTCCTTTTGC
>CAYWSS010000529.1:0-4555 GCA_964460505.1 uncultured Caldilineaceae bacterium
CGCAGCGGCTTTGTTCCAGTTGACTTTGGCAATCACTTCGGTGGGAACGGTGTGTTCGCGCAGCCAAAAACGGAGCAGTTCAACGTGAAAACGGTAACTGACCGCCCCCATCTGAATAAGCACCCCACGTTCGGCCACTGTTTTCAGCGCGTGCGACACCACGGTGTCATCCACCGACGGCTCCAGGCGCTGCATAAAACGGATAATCTCCTGGCCGGTAATTGGGCCATGCGCTCCCTGAATGGCCGACATGCCTGACAGCACTGCCCGCTCGGCCCAACTGGACCCATCCCAGATACGCGTGAACGGTTCTATTGTTGAATCGAGGATTTCGCTGAGGGTGGCATCAAAATCCTGCTGATTAACCCAGCCATCGTGTACCTGACGGTTGAGCAAGGTGTGACAATACAGCGACAGATAATAAGGATGGTGCGAGTTTACCTCGGAAATACGTTTGGTAACCCCGTAATCAAAACGCAAAATACCCTTCACCGGTCGGGTGACCATGTCTATCGAAGCATCGGTGGGCAGTGTTCCCAGATTGTAAACGGGGGCGCCATCCAAAAGAGAATGTTTAACCTGTTTCAACATGCTCTGATTACCCGCAAATACCAGGCACAGCGCCGGGCACTCGTCAAGCAAAGGCATCAGACTGGTCAGGAAACTGGCAACCAGCGCCTTATCGTCACCAATCAGATGCTGAAGATCGTCAACATAAAGCACCAGTGGCTGGTTGGGTTGGAGACTGCGGTTAGCTTGAGCAAAAACCTCGCGCAGGGCCGAGGCGACCTGTGAAGTGACAGGCGCTGCTTGAGGCTCTACCAGGTTCAGCAACGCCAACTGAGGTTCAAGCTGTTGGATAACCGCCTGCAAAACCGTATTCAGCGATTGTTCATCCTCACCTTTGATAGACGGCAAATCAGCCAGTGAAACCAGTAAATTCAGGAATGGCCCGCTTTGCAACGAACCCACATGCTTGAGAAACGAGGTTTTGCCCACCATCGGCAGCGCACTCAAAATTAGCGCCCGGTATTTACCGGCTATCTGCAAATCTATCCAGTCAGCCGTACTCTGGCGGCCAAATAGCATCTCCGGGTCAATGACCGGTTCGCCGGGACGGTAAGGGTTTGAAAATTCGCTCAAAATCAAGCTCCACATTCAAGACAATCCCCCGTTAGAACATTGTCTAACGGGGGAGGTTGATTATACCACAGAGTAAATTTTATTAGAAAATGAAACATTGCTGAACAAACCCTGGAAGGTAAACGTTCACCCCCTCCAACCTCGACCATTAGAGAGTGCGGGCGTCGTCGCGAGGGGGAGGTGCTGTAAATTTTCCCCGGTGGGCGGGGGGGGGGTAGGGAGTAAATGGTGGCCACTGGAAGTGCATTGAGGAGCTACCGGTGTCAACGAATTGATTGTTCAGTTTTTGCAGCCAGGAGCAGCCTGGCCCGTACCCCTTGATGCTCGACCATTTGCATATTGGCCCGAAGCCCATGATTGGCAAAAGTCGACAGGGGGCGAGAGGCGTGAAATCCGCGTTGGTTGGTGATTTTGTAGAGCCAATCGATCAAGGGGCGAAGGGGCCGGGGGCCGCGCAGTTGGCCTTCCATCACCACCACCAACTGCCCGTTGGGTTTGAGTACGCGTTGAATCTCGGCCAGGGTTTCATCCTGAAAAATGTAGTTGGTGGGAAAGGTTGCCACCACATTGGCAAAGTGCGCGGAGGGAAAGGGCAGCGCCTGAGCCATGGCCCGATTGAGGGGGGCGGGCAGGTGGTGTTGGCGCAGCCGGTTTTGGGCTAACCGGGCCATATACGGCGACCGGTCGATACCGGCGGACGGGTATCCGGCCTCCATCATATCGACAAACAGGCTGCCGGTGCCGTAGGCTAATTCCAGGGTGGGGCCGGGCTGCAAAAATTGCAATACCAGCCTGCGCCAGGCAGCCCACTGGCCAAAGGAAACCAGCCAGGCTACCAAATCGTAGCTCCATGCCATTTGATTATAAAGCAGATGAAACCCGAGTTTTATCAACCGGCGAGGAAGCATAATCAATGAGTAATGAGTAATGAGTAAAATCTGGCTACTGTGAAGCTACACAATTACCCGGAGTTTGTTGGGAAAAATTTCGTATTTGATTTCGGTGGCGCTTTTTTCAAAGACTTCGCCATCGGCCTGGATGGGGGTGGGTGGATTGCAGGTGATGGTCAGGGTCTTACTGCGTTGACAGCCTACCATGCGGTGGTGAATGTGTTTGCCGGTGAAGGTTTTGGGCAGCAGGGTGAGCAGTCGCAGGCGGCTCATGCCCATTCCGTACACAAAATCCAGCAGCCCGTCATCTAATTTGGCCCGGGGGGTCATATAAAATGCGCCGCCGGTTCGATTGCCGTTGCCCACCGAAACCAAAATCACCGGCCCCTCAAAAACGCCGCTGCCCCAATCAAGGCGCATTTCCCACGGCCTGGCCTTGGCTACCGCTCTTAGGGCTGCCAATACATAACGCAGATCACCTTTTATCCGGCGCATTTTATCGTGGTTAAGAGTCACCACCGGCTCCAGCCCAACGGCCGAGTTGTTGGCAAAATAGCGCCCGTTCACCCGCCCCACATCGATGATGCGCGTGTTTCCGGCGGCAATCCGCCGGCATACCGCCGTTACGTCTCTGGGGAGTTCCAGATTGTCGGACAGATCGTTGGCCGTGCCCAGTGGAATGATCCCCAACCGGGTTTGAGGGGGGTTATCCCCGGCAGTCTGCATCATTCCGTTGACCACCTGATTGATCGTGCCGTCGCCGCCGGCGGCTACAACGGTGCTGCACCCTTCCTGCACCGCCTGGAAAGCCAGCTCAATCCCGTGGTCGGGATGGCCTGTTGGGGCAAACTCAAAATCCAGCCCGGCGGCTTCCATTCCCTGTTCAATCAGGTTGATTTTGGCCTGCGTGCCCAGACGCCCCCCATGCGTATTCAGAATCACTTTTAGCTTGCCGGCCACATGACCACCCATTTTACAAGTACAAGTTCTGTGAATTCGTCAGAATCGTGCTCGGGCCGGTCTCCTGACCGCGCCCGCTTAGGTGGCTCGGTCGGAGACCGGCCACAGCGCCGGGATTACCGGTTACACGACAACCACCCGTTTTGCAAAATAAAACAAAGACTGCATTTACACAGTCTTTGCTTATTGTCAACTTTCTAATTAAATTGTCAATTTTGCCGGACTTTTAAGGAAGTTAACCGGCCATTTTACGAGGGCAGCACGCCAACAGTCTTTCCGGCAGCCTCAAATACGTCCATAGCCCGTTCAATCTCATCCAGAGAGTGACCGGCGGTTACGTTGGCCCGCAAACGGCTGGTGCCGGCCGGCACTGCCGGCGAGACCACCGGCAGCACAAAAATATCCTGATCCTGAGAAAGCTTGGCCATCATCCAGGCCCGTTCATCATCACCGGCAATGATGGGCACAATGGGCGTTTCGCTGTTGAGCGTGTTAAAACCACGTTCCTGCAAGCCATTGATAAAGTAGTTTACATTGCTGCGCAACGTCTGAATACGCTCCGGTTCTGTTTCGATGACTTCAAAGGCGGCTTTGGCCGCCGCGGCGGCGGGAGGCGGAAGGGCCGCAGAGAAAATAAAGGCCCGGGTGCTGTGTCGCAAATAGGTAATCAGTTCCGACGAGCCGGCAATGTATCCGCCAATCGCCGGAATGGTTTTACTGAGCGTACCCATTTTAATATCGATGCAATCTTCATCCATGCCAAAATGCTCAAGAATGCCGTGGCCGGTTTCGCCCAGGACTCCCACAGAGTGGGCCTCGTCAACCATCAGCAAAGCATCATACTTGCGGCAAAGACGCACGACTTCCGGCAGGTTGGTCACATCGCCGTCCATGCTGAAGACGGCATCAACCACCACCAGTTTGCCGGAGCGCTCCGGCACTTTGGCCAGGGCACTTTCCAGCGACTCCATATCGTTGTGTTCAAACCGCACAAATTTAGAGCGGGACAGCAGGCAGCCATCCACAATACTGGCGTGGTTGAGCTTGTCTGAAAGCACCACGTCGTTGCGGCCCAGCAGCGCCGCAATGGTGCCCAGGTTGGTTACATAACCGCTGGACAAGACCATTGCCTCTTCTGTATGTTTAAATTGGGCAATTTTTTGCTCCAGGTCAATGTGCAAGCGGGTGGTGCCGGCCAGCACTCTAACGCCATGCGTACCCGACCCAAACTCTTCCAGCGCAGCCCGCGCCGCAGCCTGAATTTTAGGATGGCCCAGCAGGTCCAAATAGGCGTACGATGCAAACTGTAACATTTTGCGCCCGCCAATGGTTACATAGGCCCCATTCACGGCATCTGCCGATTGCAGGTACAAATACAAATTCTGCTCTTTGGCCGAGCGTACACGGGCGTTCATTTGCTCGATGCGCCAGGCAATGGGATTTACACCATCACTACCGCCATTTTTCTTTGAAGCCATATATTTCTTCTCCGTCCCCGGCAACTTTCTTTTTTGGCTCTCTGGTAGTTTGCAGGATCGCTCTGTAAAAAACGTATTATCTGC
>CAYWSS010000530.1:0-4553 GCA_964460505.1 uncultured Caldilineaceae bacterium
GGAGAGCGCTTGAATGGCATTCAAGAGGTCAGGGGTTCGAATCCCCTCAGCTCCACAGAAAAAACCCTCCACATACATGTGAGGGTTTTTTGTTTTGCCGGAAACAGCCGATTTCGACAGCCCCATTCGCCAATTCATCATTCGCGTATTCGCTCGTTCTCCGGTAAAATTACAGGAAATCCACCATATCAAGGGAGAATTTTCAATGGCGATACCGAAGTCAGAATTTATCTGGTTTGATGGCGAATTTGTCCCGTGGGACGAAGCCAAAATTCACGTTTTATCGCATGTGTTGCATTATGGCACCAGTGTTTTTGAAGGCATTCGGGCGTATCAAACGCCGGCCGGCCCGGCTATTTTGGGGCTTGAACCTCACGTTAAACGTTTTTTCAACAGTTCCAAAGTTATCAACATGCCCATTCCATTTTCCCCGCAGGAAATCAGCCGGGCTATTCTGGATACTGTGGCAAAAAATAAACACAATGCCTGCTACATCAGGCCGCTGGTCTTTAGAGGCTACGAGACGTTGGGTGTTGACCCACGCGCCTGCCCGGTGCAGGTCATTATTGCCACCTGGGAGTGGGGGGCGTACCTGGGCGCAGATGCCATTGAAAAAGGGGTAGATGTGGCCGTGAGCAGTTGGCGCCGCATGGCTCCGGATACACATCCGGCCATGGCCAAGGTAGGGGGTAACTACATCAACTCTCAAATGGTGGTGATGGAGGCCAAGCGCCACGGCTATGTGGAAGGCATTGTACTGGATGTGAGCGGTTACGTCAGCGAAGGCAGCGGCGAAAACATATTTGTGGTTATCGACGGCAAAATATACACGCCGCCCATGGGTAACTCCATTCTGACCGGCATCACCCGCCAGTACGCCATTACGCTGGCCGAAGAAAAAGGGTATCCGGTTATCGAGCAGCAAATTCCGCGTGAAATGCTCTATATTGCCGATGAAATTTTCTTTACCGGCACCGCCGCCGAGATTACCCCGGTCAAGAGCGTTGACGGCATCGACATTGGCATTGGCTCACGCGGCCCCATCACCGGGCAAATTCAGGCGGACTACTTCTCGATTATTACCGGTGAGGTGGAAGACCGCTTTGGCTGGCTCACCCCGGTGAATGTTGCTTGATTCGGCTATCGACAGCGCTTGACAGCTATGATATAATGTTCGCAATTAATCTTTTTGCGTTTTAAGCGTTACACAGTACAATCGGTGCGAGTGAAATGGTTAGCAAGCAAGCTGCGACATGGGCCACAAACAGAGTAATCCTGCGCCACGCGCGATGGGCGTTGTTGTTATTGCCTGGAAACCTTAGTAGCTTAACCCAACCATCGCTCCGACTGCTCCCCCGGGTGGGGGATTAGCTGACGCTGGTTTGCGCGCCAAAGCCGGTCGGAAGACCGGCTTTTTTGTTGGAATCTTATCACCCACGTGGTGAAATTAACCGCAAAGAGCGCAAAGATTTTTGCAAAGTTCACTGAAATAAATTTGTGTTCCCTGAGCCTTCTTTGTGCCCTTTGTGGTTTAGCGGTTTTACGCAGGATCCGGATTAGGAATAGACACGGTGGCTATCCATTTAAGGCGAGACACAAATTTTATAGGATAAGCTGTTGGCTTGTCCCGCAAGTGTCGCGGCTTAAGTTGGCAGCCGGCACGGTTAATAACTTTGCCGAAGTTCCCGCCTATTAAATTCTACGAGAAAAGAGAATATTATGAGCGATAAATACAACCCGCAAGTTGTTGAAAAGAAATGGCAAGAAAAATGGGCTGCCGATGGCCTGTACCGGGCCGAAATCGATGAAAGCCGGCCCAAGCATTACGCCATGACCATGTACCCCTACCCCAGCGGCGACCTGCATATGGGCCACTGGTACGCCATGGTTCCCAGCGATGTTCGCGCCCGCTGGAAGCGAATGAAGGGCTTCAACGTCGTTTTCCCCATGGGCTTCGACTCCTTTGGGCTGCCCGCCGAGAACGCCGCCATCAAACGCAATATTCATCCCAAAGAATGGACCTACGCTAACATCAAGCGGATGCGCGGCCAACTGCGCAGTATGGGCGCCATGTTTGATTGGGAGCGGGAGTGCATTACCTCTGACCCCAGCTACTACAAATGGAGCCAGTGGTTCTTTTTGAAACTGTACGACATGGGGCTGGCTTACAAAAAGATGTCGCCGGTAGATTTTTGCCCCACCTGCAACACCACTCTGGCCCGCGAACAGGTGTGGGGCGATGACCGTCACTGCGAACGGTGTGGCACGCCGGTCATCAAAAAAGATTTGAACCAGTGGTATTTTAAAATTACCAATTACGCCGAAGAACTGCTGGATTATTCCGAGTTGGATTGGCCGGATCGGGTGCATGCTATGCAGAAAAACTGGATTGGCCGCAGCGAAGGGGCGGAGGTGGTCTTTAAAACCGAAATCGGCGGGCACGAACTGCCGGTCTTCACCACCCGGCCCGACACGCTGTGGGGCGCAACTTTTATGGTGATGGCCCCCGAACATCCGCTGGTGAAAGAGTTGACCGGCGACGTGCAGCGGGCCGAAGTGGAAGCCTACATCGAGGAGGCCACCCGCCAAACCGAAATTGACCGCATGTCCACCGAAAAGGAAAAAACCGGGGTATTTACCGGAGCGTATGCCATCAACCCGGTCAACAAGGAGCGCATTCCCATCTGGGTTGCGGATTACGTGCTGATGACCTACGGTACCGGGGCTATTATGGCCGTGCCCTGCGGCGATGAGCGGGACTTTGCCTTTGCCCAAAAATACAACCTGCCCATCCCGGTGGTGGTGGCTCCGCCCAATTGGGACGGCGAGCCGTTTGAAGAAGCTTACGCCGCCCCCGGCATTATGCGCAACAGCGGAGCCTTTACCGGCTACGTCACCATCGGCAAATACAACCTGGATGAGTGGACGCCCGAGCTGGCCAAAGAATACGGCCTGCCCGTCGACCTGAATCCCGAAACCGAGGGGATGACCGCCGTCATCCGCTGGCTGGAAGAAGAGGGCATCGGCAAAGGTGACATCACCTATCGCCTGCGCGATTGGCTGATTAGCCGCCAGCGCTACTGGGGCTGCCCCATCCCGATGATGACCTGCCCCACCTGCGGCATTGTGCCGGTTCCCTACGCAGAGTTGCCCGTCGAGTTGCCGGAGGATGTGGAATTTATGCCCACCGGCGAGTCGCCGCTGAAGTTCCACGAGGGTTTTAAAACAGTGACCTGCCCCAAATGTGGCGGCGCTGCCGAACGCGAGACCGACACGATGGACACCTTTATGTGTTCAAGCTGGTACCAGTACAACTACACGGACCCAACCTGGAAAAACGGGGAAACGCTGTCCGCCGGCGACATCCCCTTCAATCCGGCCGAGGGCGCGTACTGGCTGCCGGTTGACCAGTACACCGGCGGCATTGAGCACGCCACCATGCACCTGCTGTACACCCGCTTTTTTACCAAAGCTATGCGCGATATGGGCGTGGTCAACTTTGATGAGCCGATGGACCACCTGTTTAATCAAGGCATTATTCTGGGCGAAGACCGGGAGAAGATGAGCAAGAGCCGGGGCAACGTGGTTGCGCCGGACGACCTGGTGCAGAACTACGGCGCGGACACCATGCGTGGTTACCTGATGTTTGGCTTCCGCTGGGACCAGGGCGGCCCGTGGGACAGCAAAGGCATTTTGGGCGTGCAGCGCTTTATTGAAAAGGTGTGGAACCTGGCCGCCAACTCCCCCGCCGGTGCGGAGCGTGGCGACCCCACCGAGGCCCAACTACGCGACCTGCGGCGCAAGCAGCATCAGGCTGTTCGCCGGGTGACTCAGGATATTGAAGATTTTACCTTTAATACGATGGTGGCCGGCCTGATGGAATACACCAACGCGCTGACCGCCATGCGCGGCAAATCTCCGGCGCTGGTTGGCAGCGAGGTCTGGGACGAAGCCATCCGGATGCTGCTGCTGCTGATGGCTCCCGGTTTTCCCCACATTGCCGAAGAGTTGTGGGTGCGGGTGGGGCAGCCGTACAGCGTGCACACCCAAAGCTGGCCTGTCTGGGATGAAGCGCTGGCCAAAGAGGATGTCCTGGAAATTGCGGTGCAGGTCAACGGCAAGGTGCGCGACAAAATCGAGGTGCCGGCTGACATCGACCCGGACGAGGCCAAGGCCCTGGCCCAGGCTGCCGCAGGCGTTGCCAAATACACCGGCGGCAAAACCATCCGCAAGGTGATTTACGTGCCGGGCCGGCTGGTGAATATTGTGGCTGCTTGAAAATAACAAACAGGCGTTGTTTATCAGAAATCAATGCATGGGGCCGGCAATTTGCCGGCCCTTTTCTGTTTCATCAGTTGGCATCTGCAAGTATAACCTTGGTCGAGATGGCAATATTTTTGGATTAGTCAACGCATTGTGATAAAATAGAGTTGTTCCTCAATAAGCAACGCAGGAAATTTATACACATTTTATTTAACTTTTTACCCAAAAGACACCCTGTCTTTGCGGTCTCTGCGCACTCTGCGGTGAATAATTTTCTTTTGGTTCCGGCT
>CAYWSS010000531.1:0-4552 GCA_964460505.1 uncultured Caldilineaceae bacterium
TGTAGAAAATTGCATAGTTGCAAGATTTAAATTGGCCCCAACACGCAACACGCAACACGCAATACGTATTGCGTATTGCGTAAGGGTTATTTTACGAAACACGTAGCACGCAACACTTGCGCCGGACCCCTTGCGGGTCAGTGCAGGTGTGCGAACCTGGAGTATTTATTTTTTTGGAACTTCCTTATTTTGCTTCGCGTCTAATCAACCGCAATCGCAATAAATCGTCTCTAAAATATGATTGGGCCTTTAAGATTGGTTTGTTGTTCACGTTGTAACCAATTTCTTCAAAGGAGAGAATGGCATTTTTCTCGCGCGATAACTGAAGCGTGTCGGCCAGCCAGCCGGGGGTAACCAGCGGAATGATTTCGCTGAGGTAGTAGGCCAATTCTTGCCGGCACATATCCGACATCACCCGGTAGATTGGTTGATGAAAATCATCATCGGCAACCTCGCAGGTCAGTATGCGGGCGGGAATGTGGTTGATGGTGTAAATGACGGGCTGGTTGTCCGCCAGAAACAGTTTCTTGATGGTTAGCACGGTGTCGTTGGCGGAGAGGTTTAGGTCCGCCGCCAGTTCGTCTCCCGGCAGTTGTTCCTCTACGCTGATGATTTTATTGGTGGGGGCGTATCCGTGGGCTTCCAGCATCGATTCGTAGGCCCAGATTTCTTCCAGCCGGGTATGTATTTGCAGGCTGGTTTCGTTGACAAAGGTGCCGGCTCCCTGTTTACGAAAAATGGTGCCTTCCAGTTCCAGCCGGTTGAGCGCATCTCGAATGGTGGTGCGGCTCACGCCCAACTCGTCGGCCAGGTCGGTCTCGGAGGGAATGCGGCCTTCATTGAATTCCTGGTTCAGAATGCGTTGCTTGATCAGTGATTTTGCTTGTTCGGTTAATGACGGGGTTCGTTTTATCATTTGTAATATGGTATGGTCGTATGGTTGTATGACAAATTTATAATACACCATAAAAGTATTTGTGTCAACTGTTTTGTGCTGCAATTCACGATATTTAAGGGACGCAATCATATTTGAAATATATTCATTGGAATGGAATAATATCGGGTGTCAGGTTTTGTTCAGTATAAAAATAAAAAATAATGCACCGGAGGGGAATCATGAGAGCGCAATTGACAACATCATTAATTTTTGGAACAACCTTTCTTTGCTGTTGCTGTGGAGGTTTAGGTGGGAACTTTTTTGATGAAGCACAGATGCAAGAGTTACTCTCCGGCAACATAGAGAATATCATTGAAGAGTCGGCTAACCTGGATTTGGACGAGATTTTACCCACACCAACCCCGGTGGAGGAGAGTGGCGAGGCTGTGCCTGCCGAGGAAGGCGCATCTGAATCTTCGGATGCGGCGGCAGAGGCTCCCCCGGACACGGACAAAGTTCAGGAAGAGGCAGATGAGATAGCTGAATCTTTGCTGGAACATCTGGAAGATGGCAGCGATGAGCCGTTTACCTTTGGCTGCGACAACCCCAATATTCCAATGCCTGCCGATATTGAGGGCTGTGTCAGTTTACTTGGCTCAACCACCTACTCGTCTGAGGTTGGTGAAGATGAAATTAATAAAATGTACGATGACTATTTTACCGGGCAAGGGTGGGAAGAGTTCCCGATGATGATCCGGGAGGGCGTGCTCAATGCCTGGCAGCGTAAGGGGGGGCAAAACTTTGCAGTTCTGGTTTTTGTGCCCGGCGGTGGCGAAAATGGTAAAAATATGGTAAGCATTACCATTGTTGGTGAGGAATAGATAGCGCGCCACAATGGAAAGCGGATAGAGTACAGCTTGAGTCTGGAAAACAACTGCCCAAATTGGGGGCATTCTTTGGCCGGAGGGTGAATGTAGATGGACAATTTGCTCCCTCAACCATTTCTCGTTCAACCAGAACCGGGATCACCTGGATCTCTGGTAGTTTGCAGGGTCGCTCTATAAAAAGCGTGTTATCTGCCACAAATTACACTAATTTCACTGATTTTTTATTTTTTCGTGGTAATTCGTACAATCCGTGGCAAATTCTTTACTTTGACCCTGCAAAATCCTGTAGAGCCGATCACTTCTCTCTGCTTTTAATGGTTTCAGCCCAATCTTGGCTACGGTTGTGGCCATTAGCGCCGCCGGCGGGGACAAGCGCCCCCAAGAGTCGCCAGGTTCCGCTGTAGGCTCGCAAACGGCGACCCCGAACGTAGCCGATTAAGGTGATGCCCCAGGCTTTGGCCAGGGCTAATGATAAACTGGTGGGCGAGGTGCGCGAGACAACAACCGGCACCTCCATATCGGCTGCTTTGCGCAGCATTTCTGAACTGATGCGGCCGGTGGTCAGCAAGATGTTGCCGGCGGTTGGAATGTTGCATTGCAAACACTCACCCCGAATTTTGTCCAGCGTGTTGTGCCGGCCAACATCTTCGGCCACGACCAGCAGCCGTTCGCCGTTGCTCAAGGCCGAGGTATGCACCCCCTGGCTGCGACTGTACAGCGCAGCTGCGTCTTGAAGTTTCTGCATCAATGCCAAAATCTGGGGGCGAGTGACCTGCCGGTCAGACTGGACAGGAAATCGAGTTGCGGCCAGATCGACAAAGGTGACGCCGCCGGCGCAGCCGCTGGTCAACACCCGCCGCTGCGGCAGCGCTACCGAGTGACGCAGCCACACATCGGCTACGGCCCCCCGATGGGTAATGTCGAGCAACTCCACATCTTCCAGGCAATTGATAATGCTCTCGGCTGATAAGAAACCCAGAACCAGTTGTTCCAGACCAATCGGGGTACACATCAACGTCACCCACTCCTGCCCGTTGATGAACAGAGTCAGGGGGGCTTCTTCGATGATTTCACCTTCAATGGTTGCCCAAAGATTGGCTCCGGCTTGCAGATAATCGGTTTGTTTGACTCCGTTGCTCATCTCTGTTTAACCTTCTGATGTTGATTTTTTGGTGGCGGTGTGAATAATCTGAACGGCAAAGGCAATAGCTACCAGCCCGCACACAATACTGACCAGGCTGATTGGAATCATATAGGGAATTATAACCGCATCCAGCGCTTGGCCCGTTATCCCGGCCTGAAAAGCCCGGCCCCCGCTGATGCCGGCCCCAATCATTAATACTGCGTTTAGGGCGATGGTAATGGCCTCTATCCAAAAGACCCAGTTGACCAGCCGGGGCCAGGAGAGGGGGTTGCCTGAAACCAGGGGGACCAGGTAGTACAGCGCCCCCATCAGTGACAGGGATATCCAGCCCAGCGTACCAATGTGGGTGTGAGCGCCGACGATAATTCCGGCCGGTCCCTGTTCAATAAACTCGTGTACCGGTCCCTGGGCCTGAATTGCGCCCTGCACGGTAACCCAGATAAAAAATAAGGCAGATGCTATAAAGAATTTAGCCAGCGGTTTGTTGGGATTCATATATCTTTTTCCTTTTTGTTATTCTGTATTTTCATTCAAGTTATTTTGACCATCAACTCAGATAACCGATATATCCGGCCTGGGCAGCCGCAATATCCATACCAACGGTCAGCATCCGTTCCACCGGCAAAAGGCGGTGAGCAAAGGTTTGCCGCCAATCTACGGTTTTGAGGTAGTGGTGACATACGTCGCACACGTACAGCCGAAAAACCTCGTTCTCGTCCGGGAAGTAGGCCCACTGTTCCACCTGTTCACAAAAAGGGCAGCCGCTGCGTTGGTAGCTCCACTCCGTATCACAGCGGGCGCACAGCAACCGCCGGCCAAAATCGCCTTCACTTTTCGGCGAAACCAACGCGGCAAAATCGGGGGAACCGCCGCACATCGGACAAGTCGGTTGCGGATTTTGGCCGAAGGTAGATTTTAGATTGGTGGTTTCAGGTTGGAAGCTGCGAATTGCGGCTTGCAGGAAGGGGCGCAGGGTTTGGATGAGGATAAAGGTCAGCAGGTTTGGGTCTACTGAATGGTCCTCATCACGGGTGATGTTTGGATTTTCGCCGTTTAGATATTGGCTGATGACCTGCTTAATTTGACCGTTTTGACTAAGATGGCGGCTGATTGGCTCTAGACTCTCGGCCAGATCGGGCCGATGGGTGGCAATAATCCGGCAGACCTCAACCGCCAGGTGGGTGGTCTCCCGGGGATCAAGCGAGAACTCTGTCAGACGCAAGAGGGGAGTCCCTTCGTGAAGGGCTTGTTCAATCTGGTTAGCCGTGGGCAGGGCAGTCATTGCGGGGGGTGCGGCTTGCATCTGCGTCTGCAAGAGGGCACAGTGCAGGTCAATTACACCGGCCAAATCCGGCGATTTTAGCCGGGCTGCTTCCAGATGGTTGATGATGTCTTGGATGTTGTAGGTCATAGTTGTCTTCCAAAATAGATTTTAATTAGGAATTTTGGAGAATTCTGCATATGTGTTATGTCCAGTACTTACGCAGTTAAATAAAAACCGCCACAAATTAATACTAATTTTCCTGTTTATTCGTGCTAATTTGTGTTAATTCGCGGCAAAATTTAGCTAACTGAGGGTAACTGCGTAAGTAACCGTTCACACCCCCTGCCAGATATGGCGCTAAGTATGTCATTCCCGCATGT
>CAYWSS010000532.1:0-4540 GCA_964460505.1 uncultured Caldilineaceae bacterium
CGTAATACGCAATATGTTGCCGGCCCCAATTGGGTAAGTTATTTACGCACCATTCTTAAAGTTTAATGGCTCAACGCAGAATTGAGGGGTAAATGCAATGGGTAGGTCGGGTTGAGGTACGAAACCCGACAATCTTGGGCTGATTGTGTTGGGTTTCATTCCTCAACCCAACCTACCCCTCGAATCTACGTTGAACCAGTTTAATCAAGTATCAATAGATCCAAATTTTATACTCTGTGAGGGTTTGCCCACAGAGGACTTTTGGCTCTACCCCCCGATGCCGGTTACAAATTGACAACTGCTCAAAATTTGTATATAATCGCCCTGTAATTATTTTTTCAAGTTAAATAATTAATTTACAAGCGCTTTGTACAAGCTTTCTGATGGAGGTCTATGACTATCCAGCACGCTTTTACAGGTAGCAACAGCAGCACCATTAAGCTACACAATTTAAGTACAATATTGTTGGCTTTGCTGCAACACAAACATATCTCCCGAGCTCAACTGGCAAAACTAACGGGGCTATCCAACACTACCATCACCAATATTATTGTGGAACTGTTGGAACAAGGCATTGTGGTTGAAGAAGGAACCACCCATCTGGAACGCCGCCCCGGAGCCGGACGCCCCCGAACGGCCTTGCGCTTAAAACCAGAAGCCCGATACGCCGTCGGGGTTCACATTGGTGTGGGGTATATTCGTCTTGCCCTTACAGATTTACGGGGCACCGTAATTTGCAATCATGCCTTCAACCATCCCCTTGATAAATCCGCAGAAGAAGTATTGGACCAAACATCTGAATGTGTTGCCGAGCTGATTGCTGAAAGCGGAATAGAATTGGACGCTATTATCGGGATTGGTGTTGGGGCATCGGGCCTGGTTAACCCTGAAACCGGAATTAACGTCAAGGCTCCCAATCTTGGCTGGAGCAATGTACCCATTCAGGAATACCTGGAAAAACGACTGAATTTTCCGGTAATAGTGGATAACAACGTGCGAGCCATGACCTTGGGCGAAGCCCTGTTTGGCACAGCTCAGGACGTACGCGCCCTGGCCTTTGTGTATGCCCGTTACGGGGTGGGGGCCGGCTTTGTAATAAACGGCCAGCTTTATCGTGGCAGTGGCGCGGGAGCAGGAGAAATTGGTCACACCACCATCACGCCTGAGGGCGGAGAACTGTGTCGCTGTGGAAACAGAGGCTGTCTGGAACCTCTCGTATCCGAACCTGGCATGCTGGTTCAGGCCAAATATCTGGCTCAACAAAACAAACAGGGGCTGTTGGCCGCTCACCTTAATGCGGTTCAGGCGCCGGCCATTGAAGAAGTGTTTGCTGCGGCCCGGGCCGGAGACGAAGACACCAGACTAATGCTGATAGAACGAGCCCGCTACATGGGCATTGCCCTGGCTAATCTGGTGAACGTTCTTAATCCGGAAGTCATCCTGTTGGGTGGCATCTACTGCCAGGGGCAGGATTTGTTATTGCCCACGGTAGAGGCAACGGTGAGACAGCGCTCATTTGGTAACTTGGGTGAACAAGTGAAAATTAGCGCCACCAGTTTTGGGAAAAATGCCGGAATGATTGGAGCCGCTGCCCTGGCCCTGACAACTTTCTTTTATCGGCAGCAACAATCCCGACCCTCCGGTCTGGTACCAAAGGTATAATTATGAGCCACGCTAAAAACAGTGCGGTTTCAAACATGCCGGCACAAAACATCTCAACCCCACAAACCGGGGCCACGGTAGCGCTGGTGCCCATTGCCCGCACCACCTTTGATATGGCACTGGCAGAAGAAATTACCGCCCAGGTACGCACCCAACTAGACCAAACAGGCTTATCCATTACCGGAACCGATGCTCTAATCACAACTATGGATGAGATTCAGACCGTTGCCGCCAACCTTGCGGCCGCACCACCGGATTTACTGCTGGTACTCCAATCTTCATTTGCCGACAGCACTATGCTGATGGAACTGGCAAAAATGGCAAATGCGCCACTCCTTATGTGGGCCGTGCCGGAAGCTCACACCGGTGGGCGATTACGACTCAACTCGCTGTGCGGTATCAATTTGGGCGGGCACGCGCTAACCAGAGCAGGCCATCAATACGACACTATTTACGCCGCCCCTGATGACCCGGCGGCTGTGGAAAAAATACAGGCAATGGCTCTGGCCGGACAGGTTAGACGCCGTTTACACGGAGCGCGACTGGGCCGGTTGGGTGAGCACCCGGATGGGTTTGATACCTGTCAATTTGACGCAGATAACCTAAAAAATATTTTCGGGTTAGAAGTACATCAGCTTAAGTTAGCTCAATTTTTTGAGCAGGTGAAAGCAACAGAACCCCGGGCAATTGACGCAGTTATACAGGATTTAGGGCAAACGCTGCCCAATTTACCGAAACTAAACCAACCGGCCACACGCGGTACGCTGGGCACGTACGTTACCCTGCGCAACATTGCGCAACAGGAGCAGTTAGATGGATTTGCTATGCGCTGCTGGCCCGAGTTTTTCACCGAACTGGGCTGCGCCGCCTGCGGGGCCATGTCGCTATTAAGCAACAACCACACTCCATGCAGTTGCGAAGTGGACGTAAACGGCACCATCACCCAACTCATTCTGCAATGGATGAGCGGTGAACCGGCATTTGGCAGCGACCTGGTGTCGGTGGATGAGAAAAATGACGCGATTGTGCTGTGGCACTGCGGCCTGGCCCCACAATCCATGGCCAACCCGGACGCCGAGCAGCGGGGTACAATTCATTCCAACCGCAAGCTGCCGCTGCTGATGGAGTTTCCGCTTAAACCGGGCCGGGTCACCATTGCCCGCCTGAGCGAAGCTACCGGCAAACTTAGATTGGTTGTTGGCGGGGGCCAAATGTTACAGGCTCCTCCCAGCTTTTCGGGTACATCCGGCACCTTAAAATTCGACCGGCCCGCCGGTGATGTACTCAATACCATATTAAGCGAGGGATTAGAACATCATCTCTCCATCACCTATGGAGACTATGTGCCGGCCCTGCTGGCCCTGGCCAAAATGTTGAACATCCCTGTATTACGCTTGTAATTCTGTAATTTGGAAAGGAGGAACGGGATATAGAAAAACACCACCAAGCTCCTGGCGATTGTTGGCGCAGCATTTGCCAAAGAGACTGACAAGCCGCTTGCGATAGCAAGCCGGCTACACCATTTAAGATCGGTCTTCCGTTCGGCGCAAAGTCGAACAATAAATCGGGGCAATGGCCCCACAAATTATAATCCTGATTTTGGTATCTAGATACTCAATGAGGAGGTAGATGAAGTGACAGATAAGAAAGCAAACAAATTATCACGACGTCAATTCTTGATTTTGGGCGGGCAGGGCGCGCTGGCCGTGACCTTTTTGGCCGGCTGTGGAGCCGCGCCGCAGCAATCCGCTCCCGCGCCTAAAGACGAGGCTGCTGCCGGAAGCGGTGGCGAAAAGGCCGAACCGGCCAAAGCTCCGGTTGAACTGCAATTTTTGGCCTGGGGCGACACCGCCGATATTCCGGCCTGGGACAAATTTAAAGAATTGTACGAAGCCGAAAACCCCAACGTAACCATCAATATTACCGCAGTGGCCGACCCCGGCAACAATTTTTACCCCAAACTGCAAACCTCAATTGCCGGCGGCGCCGCGCCAAATATCTCATCCTTCCAGGGGTGGGAATGGCAGCCTTATGCCGATGCCAATGTGCTGGCTAATATTGATGATTTCATCAAACGCGATGGCTTTACCGCACCGTACCCGGACGGGGTAAACACCATCGAAGTCAGCACAAAACGTGATGGAAAGACCTATCTTATCCCTATGCAACTGGGAACAATGGTCATGTTCTACACCAAGAAGCCGTTTGAAGAAGCGGGCGTCCCCTTCCCCACCGGCGACTGGACCTTTGATGAATTTCTGGAAATTGCCGAAAAGGTAAGCAATACCAGCGGTGACAACAAAATGTTTGGCCTGCAAGCCAACGGCAACTGGGTCCGTGATATTCACTGGATCCGGGGCACAGGGAAACAAGAGTTTGACCAATTGGTTGATCCCAAGAAAGCCACGTTCGACCAGCCGGAAATCATTGACATTGTGCAAAAAATGGCCTCCGATGTCTACTTTAAAATGAATGTGGCCCCCACCCCGGCAGACATGGAGGGTGGGGTTAACACCATTGAAACCGGCAACGTGGCTATGAAGTACGAAGGCCCCTGGTTCTTTGGCCGACTGAACAACCCCGAACTGCGCGAACAGGGCAAGGAAGTTGAATTTGACGTGGCGCTGATGCCCAAGCAAGCCGATTCTGCCAGACCGCACCGGGGCTGGGCCGAAGGCATTGCCATTCCCAAAACTGACCTTGTTGAAGAATCGTGGGATTTTGCCCATTTTATGGCCAGCGAAGAAGGAGACAAGATTTACTCTGAAATGACCGGGCGTATTCCCAACAGCTTTGACCTGATTGAAAGCTTCTGGATTCCAACAATCAAAGAGAAATTTGGGGTTAACAACGGGCAGGCCTTTATCGATTCCTTCAA
>CAYWSS010000533.1:0-4534 GCA_964460505.1 uncultured Caldilineaceae bacterium
CACGACTTACCGACACGGAAAGTCATTTTGTGTTGTATTTTTTGCGCGAGATAGGACGTAGTTATAATGCAGCGCTCATCGTGACGACCCGCAATCCCACATTCGCCAGTCAGTTTGAAAGTGTTTACTATTTATATCGCGGGGTGTTGGAACCGCTGACACATTTGAAAACACGGCGGCTCGCACCGCGCCAACTTCGGCAAAACACTGCTTTGCAATCCGCATAGCGGTTTATTGCGTTTCTTTTTCTCCTCTCGCTTTTGGATGGCAATTGTTCCGACAGACAATTGCCATCCATCCTTTTTTATCGGCCTTATTTTGGAAACATCATAGAAAATGCGGATCTCTGGGAATTCAGGGGGCCTGTCATTGCGAGCGAAGCGAAGCAATCACAAATTATGCCCACGGAGATTGCTTCGGCACAAAAAACGTGCTGCGCAATGACATATTTCCCCAACCCCTTGAATTCCAGAAGAGCCGAAAATGCTTCTATTCGTCTCTTTTGTTAATTTTTTTTAACAGAGTCTTAACCGAAGTTTAACACACCCTTAAATCTGATTTTACAATGATACTGTATCATTACCACAGTTATGAAAACACATCAAATTGGAGGAAAATCAATTCAATGACCCTTAAAAAATCTTTATTCCTGCTGATTAGCTTGCTCACAATTGCCGCATTCACCGTTGCTTGCGGCAATCAAGCAACCCCTGCATCAACCGAAGCACCCGCGCAACCTACCGAAGCACCCGCCGCCACATCCGCCCCGGCGAATAATGCTCCCATTTCTCTGAATGGTGCCGGTGCAACCTTCCCCGAGCCTGTTTATGCCGAATGGATCCAGATGTACAAATCGGTGGAACCCAACGTTACCTTGAATTATCAAGGCATCGGCTCCGGTGGCGGGCAAAAAGCCATCCTCGATGGCACGGTTGACTTCGCCGGCTCTGATTCTTTGCTGAAGGAAGCACAGTACCAGCAAATGCCCGACCTGCAAATGCTGCCTATGGTGGCTGGCGCAGTTGTGCCCATCTACAATGTGGAAGGCCTTTCCTCTCTCGTCCTGGACGGCCCAACGCTGGTTGACATCTATATGGCGAAAATCACCCAATGGAATGACCCCGCCATTGCCGCACTCAATCCCGGCAGCACCCTGCCCGACCAGCCAATCATCGTCGCACACCGCTCTGACGGCTCCGGCACCACCGAAATCTTTACCTCTTTCCTCGGCGCAGTCAGCAGTGACTGGACAACTAATGTTGGCATCGGCAAAGCTGTTGAATGGCCCGCCGACAAAATCGGGCAAGGCGTTGGTGGTAAAGGCAACCCCGGTGTGGCGCAAGCCGTGCAATCAACCCCCAACTCTATTGGCTATGTTGAACTGGCATTCGCAAAATCAAACAACATTCCCTTTGCCGATATGATTGATGTCGCCGGCAATAAAGTCACCGCCAATGCCGACTCGATGAAAGACGCGATGGCTGCCTTTGCCAACGCATTCGATGAACGGCTCACCACATCCATCGTGAACGCCCCCGGCGAAAAATCTTGGCCGATTATGGGCTACACCTATCTGGTCATCCATACAACAGAAAACACCGATTGCGCCAAAACACAAACGTTGCTGAATTACATCCAATGGGCAATTTCGGATGGCAGCGCCGCACAAAAAGCCGCTGATTTGGGCTATGCCACGCTTCCGGACGCGGTACGCAGCCTGGTGATGGACAAACTAGCAACCGTTCAATGCAATGGGAAACCGGCACTCCAATAAAGCTTCTGTTTTGTAAAATCTATAAAAGGGGGGATGGCATACAACTTGTGTGTCATCCCCCAACTTTGGTGAAAATATATGAATAAAACCCTTGGCTATCAAGCACGCAAACAACGGCCTGCACGGCGCACAAAAATTGGCGACTGGTTCCAACACGGTGATAGGGTGTGGACAGCGGCAATTTTTTTGGCATCCATAGTGATTATCCTGCTGGTGATTTGGATTGCCATACGCTTGTGGAACGAATCCGCTCCATCCCGACACGAATTTGGATGGGCGTTTGTTTCGCCGTGGGCGCCACCCGCATGGAATCCCGCGCTGGACAAATTTCAGGCATGGCCGGCAATTTACGGCTCGCTCATCACCGCAGTTCTGGCGCTCATTATGGCCATCCCATTTAGCCTGGGAATTGCAATCTTTCTGGCGGAACTTGTCCCCGCACAATTGCGCACCACCCTAAACTATATGGTCGAAATGCTGGCCGCCATTCCAAGTGTGGTGTACGGATTGTGGGGCATCTATGTTTTTCTGCCGTTGGTCATCGTCCCGATTGGCAACGCCATCGATGCCACGGTCGGGCATATTCCGGGTTTATCCGTCTTTCTGGGCGGGCCAATGCCCGCTTCCGGTTTCAGCCGGTTGGGGGCAGCATTTATTTTGACCATTATGATTACCCCCACCATCGCCGCGGTGAGCCGTGATGTTTTGCTCGCCATTCCCAATACTCAACGCGAAGCATCCCTGGCATTGGGCGCAACGCAATGGGAAACCATCTGGAAAGTGCTATTGCCCTACGGCTCATCCGGTATTCTGGGCGCGGTTATTTTAGGTTTTGGACGCGCCATCGGCGAAACAATGGCTGTCACGATGGTCATCGGCAACACCACCGGCGGCGGATTTTCTATCCTCAAGCCGGGCTACACAATGGCAAGTATTATTGCCAACGAATTTGCCGAAGCCGTCGATACCCTCCATACCTCCGCGCTGGTTGAAATTGGCGTGGCTTTATTTATCCTGACACTCATTTTAAACGGACTTGCGCGGTGGCTGGTGTGGCGTGTTGATCGACGCATTATGGGGAAATAATTATGGAACAAAATCTATTTGCACAAATTAATTTGGCGAAAGTTTACAAACGCCGTCAGCGAACCAATACGCTGATGCTTGGGTTAACCGGCCTTGCGCTCGTGCTGGCAATTATCCCCCTCATTTGGATAATTGTTTATGTGGTTATCAGAGGGGCCCGGTATATCAATCTAGACCTGTTCATTCACCTCCCGCAACCTATGGGAACCAGCGGCGGCGGTGTGTTGCACGCCATTGAAGGTTCGTTGATTATGGTGCTGCTGGCCTCGCTCTTTTCCATTCCACCGGCATTGCTATCTGCATTTTATCTGACAACCAAACCAACTTCACCGCTCTCCACGGCAGTACGGTTCGCCACTGATTTGATGGCTGGAATTCCATCTATCATCATCGGATTATTCGGATATGCCGTGATTGTCATTACCCAAAAACACTTCTCCGCGTTTGCCGGTGGGGTAGTGCTCGCAATTATTATGCTGCCCGTGGTCATCCGTTCCGCCGAAGAAATGCTGAAACTGGTTCCGTCAAACCTGCGGGAAGGCTCGCTGGCATTGGGCGCGCCGGAATGGAAAACCGCAGCCAAAGTCACGCTGCCCGCTGCCGCAGAAGGTATTATCACCGGCATTATGCTGGCCATTGCTCGCGCAGCCGGTGAAACTGCGCCATTATTGTTCACCGCATTGGGGAATGACAATTTTGAGGTTGGCAGCATCATCAAACAGGGTATTGCCAATCATCAAAGTGTTTGGGATATCACCGGAAAAATATTGGGGCAACCGGCAGACGCGCTGCCGCTAACCCTTTGGAAATACGCGCAACAGCCCTATCCTGAACGGGTGGAGCAAGCTTGGGCGGTGGCATTGGTTTTGATGCTGTTTGTTTTGATGTTAAATATTATTGCCCGGCTATGGCTCGCCAAACGACAGCGTGGCCTTCAACACCGCTAAAAACAGGAGTAGATTCAATGGAAAATAATCTGTCGACCAAAATGAAATTAGACGTTCGTGGCCTTTCAGTGTTTTATAAAACCTTCAAAGCACTCAACAATGTTTCAATGGATATTCAAGAGCACAATGTCACGGCGCTCATCGGTCCATCCGGATGCGGAAAATCGACCTTTTTGCGTTCACTGAACCGGTTGAACGACCTTGTTCCCGGCATAGCCATTGATGGCGAAGTGTTGCTGGATGGCGAAAATATTTATTCCTCCCGCCAGGATGTGGTCGATATTCGACGGCGGGTGGGCATTGTCTTTCAACGGCCAAATCCATTCCCAATGAGTATTTATGATAACGTGGCATTTGGCCCCCGGCTGTACGGTCTGCGCAACAAAGGGCAGCTAGACGAAATTGTTGAAAAGAGTCTGCGCGGGGCCGCGTTGTGGGATGACGTGAAAGATAAGCTTCCACAATCGGGGATGGCACTTTCGGGTGGGCAGCAACAGCGGTTGTGCATTGCCCGCACCACCGCCATTGAGCCGGAAGTTATCTTGATGGATGAACCCGCCAGCGCCCTTGACCCGGTTGCAACCCTTCACATCGAAGAATTAATTCAACAGCTGAAAACACATTTCACCATCGTCATCGTTACCCACAATATGCAACAAGCGGCGCGAGTTTCAGACTATACGGCATTTTTTAATATGGGAGAAAAACGCGCCGGATATCTGGTGGA
>CAYWSS010000534.1:0-4529 GCA_964460505.1 uncultured Caldilineaceae bacterium
TTTGATTCTCGGATAGCCATTCCCCCGGGTTTCACGCCGCTGGAATATTCTGCTCAGAAATTGAGATTACGGGGCGTTCGGTTTCAGCAGGCTAACGGCCAACTGACGGTTGATCTGGCCTGGCAGACCTGGCCCCGGGAAAACATCGATTACACCGTGTTCGTGCAATTACTGGATTCTAACGGCCAACGAGTAACCGGCGTAGACGTGGCTCCCCAACCGGGATTTTCCGCTCTGGATCGCAAAGAAATTGCGCTGTTTCGGTACAATTTACCTCTGCCGGATGGGTTGGCTCCAGGGTCATACCGGTTATTGGTTGGGCTTTATTATTTTGCCGGAGACCAATTAATAAATGCAGGATCCGCCACGCTGGACGAGCCGGTGGAGATCAGATAGATGAGCAATTGGCAAAAATTTGCGCGGGAATCAGGCGGCATCAGCCTGGTTCTGCTGGTATCGCTGGCGTTGCGCCTGCCGGCACTACAAAAAAATGCCTTTGATTATGACGAGGGGCACTGGCTGATGTTTGCCACGCTGGTCAACAACGGCTATCCTCCCTACACCGAAACCTTTGTGGGAATTCCCCCACTGGCGTTGTGGCTCATTCAACTGGGTCAAACTCTTTTCGGCAGTTCCCTGACCGTACGCCTGCCGATGATGATGATCAGCCTTGTTGGGGTCGCGGTTATCTACAAACTGGCCCGCCGGCAAGCGCGCTTTTCCCCACTGCTGGCCGGGCTGCTGGCGGCCATTCTACTGTCATTTCAAAGAGAATACTTTTTTCAGTCAGTTACCATTATGGCCGAGGTTCCGGCGGTGGCAATGGCTCTGTTATCGGTAGCGCTGGCTGAAACCTACCGCACCAAAAAGTCTCTGTTCTGGGCCGCATTATCCGGCGCGGCGTTTGCCGCCAGCTTGCTGCTAAAGCTGTTTGTGGTTTTTCTGCCGCTAATCATTGCCCTGCAACTGCTGGCCTCCGCAACCGATAACACGTTTTCGCTGCGAGCGATTCGGTGGAACACATTGCTAAAATCCGGGGGGGCGTGGCTGGCCGGGCTGGGGCTGCCAATACTGGCGCTATCCCTGATTTACAACCCCGCAGAAATGTTTCAGCAGGTGGTTGCCTTCCGGTTTGCGCTGCGCGATGTGCGCGCGCCACAAGTTAGCCGCCTGCAAAACCTAACCTTTCTTATTAACAATATCGGGCGGAACTACTTGCCGCTGTTAGCCGGCGCAGCGCTGGGATTGTTTCTGACCGGGCGGCGCGATTTCCGCCGTATCTGGCTGTGGCCGGCCTGGCTGGTGGCAACGTTCGCCTTGCTGCTGATGCATGTTCCGCTGCGCGAACGGTACACAGTGATGCTGTTGCCTCCGCTGGCTGCGTTGAGCGGTATCGGCGTGGCGTACGGGTATGAATTATTAGGGCGGCGAAGCGCGAAAGGTTATCGATTTCTTCTTGCGGCTATATTGGCGGTGGCCGCCTTGCTAACCCTGCAACCTCTGCTTTTAAGCCTGGTGCAACCGCCAAAAACGCACAGTTTTGACAAGCGCTATCCGGCGCGGCTGTCTGCCGCCGGTTTTGCGCAACGGATCACCCCGCCGGATACGTGCATAATTACCGATGACCAGCGTTTTGCTTTTATCGCCAACCGGCTGGTACCGCCGTTTTTATCTGAAACATCCACCGCCCGGTTGGATGCGGGCCGGCTCACCGCCGACCAGATTATTCAGCAAGCGCAGGCCGGCAACTGTGTTTCGCTGGTTTACATCAGTGATCGTTTTGACGAATTTTTACCGGATTTACAGCGCAAGGCTGAAGATTTTTATAGCCTGCGCCTGGTCTTTGCCGAATCCGCCGGCACTCGAAAAACGCTGGTATTTGCCGTGCCTGCCAACACCAACCGCCGGCCACAGATACCGCTTAACCTGCAGCTTGTCGACAAAATAACACTGGCAGGAGCAGACGTTTCGCCGGGGCCGTGGCAGGTCGGGCAACCGGTCATAATTTCCACCTACTGGCAAACGCAGCAGCCGCTCAACACCGATTACAAAATCTTTATGCAGCTACTTGATGAAGAAGGCCGGATGGTGACCAACTTCGACCATTACCCATTTGAAACAACAAGCGGCGATTTACTGCTGTCGATTAATGTAAGCTCCCGCTACCGCGCAGGCCACGCCATTGAAGAATTTCCAAACTACCCGGCCCACGGCCTGCTGCCTACCCGGCTGTGGCTGCCGGGCAACACCCTGAAGGAGACCTTCACCACGACGCTGCCCGCCGATGTGCCCCCCGGCAACTACCGGCTTAGTGTGGGTTTATATAATGAATCCAGCGGCGAAGCGTTGCCGGTGGTTAGCGACCAGCCGCCGGCCATTCCAATTAAGGTGTTTGAATGATAAATAAATTACTCACAACAAACACAAAACTCATCCTGGTTTTGGCTCTGGGCCTGCTAATTACATGGGCCGGATGGCGAATTTACCGGGCCGCCTCATCCTCCAACTTATTTCAAAACTCCAGTTTCAACAGCAACGACCTGACCCACTGGATCACGCAAGGCAGCGAGAACAGTGATATTGTGGTGAAAACGTCAGATGGAGAGACGCACGCTCTGCTGCAAATTCCAAATTCTGCAACAAGGAGTTGGGTGGGGGTGGGGCAGCGGGCGGCCATTACATCCAATCAGCAATACAGAATAGCCGTAGACGTTCAAATTGAAGACAGCGCGCCCGCCGCGCTTCTGCTGCGCGTGTCCCAGTTTGACATTGCAGGCAGCTTGCTTAACACGGACGAAATTCCCGTGGCCGTTAATATGCTCCCCGGCCAACCATGGCAAACCGAACAGCACAATTTCACTGCCGTTTCTGACGCCACTGAAGTTGAAATTGGGGTGGGGCTAATTGGGACCCGGTCCGCAAGCGTAAAACTGAATAATTTTACGCTCGCATATTCACCCACCTGGGTTGATATATTCCGGCGCGATATTCTACTGACCGGTACGCTGTTGGTGTTGCTGGCAATGGCAGCGGCGTATCCGGCACGCGGCGCTATCATCGCCCATCGGCGAGCCATCGGGCTGATAGCCGTAAATATTCTACTGTTTGTAATCTTTGCAGAACTGGCTGCGCTGGGCATCTACCTTATTCGAGACGGTCGCTTTTTCTATACCACCCCCCCGGAACCGATCATTGCCCCCGCAGCAGCAAATCGGCCCGAAACCGAACTGACCACATTTAGAATCCATCCCTACTTTGGGTACATCAACAAAGTGGGGATGGAACACGATCCTAAATCGACCTGGGCCACTATTGATGCAGCCCGCCGAACCGCCAACAATCATGGGTTCTTCTCGGAGGTTGACTACCCGTTCAGCAAAAGCCACGACAATCAGTTTATCATTGGGGTCTTTGGCGGTTCGGTGGCCGAACAGTTTGCGCTAATTGCCCATGATACATTTATTGAGGAACTTAAGCGAGACCCGTTTTTTGCCACCAAAGAAATTATAGTGTTGAATTTTGCCAAAGCCGGATACAAACAACCGCAGCAACTGCTGATTCTATCCTATTTTCTGTCTGTTGGGCAGCATATGGACATGGTGATAAATATTGACGGGTTCAACGAAGTAGCGCTGGGTTATCGCAACTTTCAGGCCGGTATTGACCCGAGCATGCCGCATCGTGGTTATTTTAGTGATCTGGCTGCATTGACTGATCAGGCTGCGCTCACGCCGGAAAAGTTGGAAACATTGGCAAAAATCAACCGTTATCAAACCCAACTGAACTGGCTGGCCAACCGACACCAGCGTGCCCGGACGGCATCAACAAATTTTGTATTGAAGCAATTATTTGATTATCATCTAAACAATTACTACCGGGAACTGGGCACGTATAGCGACCTGACCGCACAGGCATCCGATACGTCGCTGCTGTTTGTAAAGCCTGACAACAGCGCGATGGAGGCCACCCGGCAATTTGAGCAAATGGCCCAAAACTGGGCGGACTCCTCGATAATGATGGCTGATATTTTGCGAGGTTGGGGTATTCCTTATGTTCACATTTTGCAGCCCAACCAGTACTACTCTGCCAAACAATTGACCGCAGA
Source organism: uncultured Caldilineaceae bacterium (assembly GCA_964460505.1). Taxonomy (GTDB): domain Bacteria; phylum Chloroflexota; class Anaerolineae; order 4572-78; family J111; genus J095. The sequence goes on from CAYWSS010000534.1 coordinate 4,106, forward strand.
AGAGTTGGAAATAGCGATATTACAAGACCACCCTCGCTTTTACGACTCCTCGGCAACGCAGGGCTACCCGCTTTTGTTACAAAAGGTTGACACACTGAAACAACACAGCATTTATTTTTTTGACGCCACATCGATTTTTGATAATGTCCGGGAAACCATTTATCGAGACAACTGCTGCCATTACAATCTGTTGGGCAACAATATGCTGGCCCAATTTGCAGCGCGTTCAATCACCGGGCCGGACGGTGTTGTCGAAGAATGGACTTCAATGGCAGCCCCATGACAATGGTCATGAAACGCTGGATCATTCCTGTTCTTATCTTCAATAATTGCCCCGGCTGTGCGCACATGGAGGTTGGCCGGATGCGTACCTGTAGATGAGCCATACCGGACAAAAAAGTCAGGGGGGTTTTCCCCCCGCCCC
>CAYWSS010000535.1:0-4518 GCA_964460505.1 uncultured Caldilineaceae bacterium
TGTTGTATCCCAATCAGAAGACTCCCGGAAACCGGAACTCCTCAACAATGCGGCCACCATTGCCCGTAGAATTCTGGCCTTGCCCGACCGGGCCGAAGATGTGGGCGCTATGTTGCTGCGCAATCTGGTCTGGCGTATGCATCTGAAAGCCGGCGACGGCTGTGCGACGGCTGCCGTGCTGGCCCAATCGATTCTGGGCCAGGCCCACCGGTACAAGGCTGCCGGAGCAAACGCCATGCTGTTGCAACGGGGTTTAAAGAAAGCCGCCGCCGCCGCGACCACGGCGCTGCAAGAAATGGCCCAACCGGTTGAAGACGAGGATGATTTGACCCAGGTAGCAGAAACAGTGACCGCCGAGCCGGAATTGAGTCTGATTCTGGGTGAAATGTTCGATATTCTGGGGCCGGATGGCTACGTGACTATCGAAGATTACGTTGCGCCCTATCTGGAGCGAGAGTACCAGGAAGGCGGACGCTTCAAGGGTAAACTGGTGTCTCCGTACTTGATTACCGACCCTGCAACCCGGCGCGCCATTCTCTCCAACTGTCCAATTGTGTTGTACGCCGGCGATGTATCTCAACTGGAGGATGTGCAACCACTGCTGGAACTGGTGGCCAAAGATAAAAGCCCGCAAGTTGCGCTTATTGCACATGAAATCAAGGGGATGGCCCTGAACGTATTGGCGGCCAACCATCAGCAAAAACGAATTAAGATTGTGGCGGCAACGCTGCGCCGGCCCGCCGGTTTGCGCCACACCGATTTTGAAGATCTGGCTGTACTCACGGGAGCTACCGTCATTTCGCCGGATTTAGGACGCGCGTTGCAACACATCACGCCCGCAGATACAGGCAACGCCCGTCGCGTAGAAGCCGGCGCCGAGGGCGTGGTGGTTGTAGGCAATCCGCAGCAGGCTGCCGCTATGCGAGAGCAGCTTGAAGCCTTGCAAGCCCGGACAATTGGCCTGCCGGCAGAGGATGAGAATCTGGAGGAATTACGCTTCCGTATGGCCCGGCTGTCCGGTAACGTGGCTACGCTCAAAATGGGCGCATACACTAAAGTCGCTCGCGAGTCGCTTAAACAAAAAGCCAACAAAGGGTTGCGCGCCCTACCGTTGGCCCTGCGCGAAGGGGTAGCACCGGGCGGCGGGGTTGCGTTTCTGGATTGCATTCCGGCTGTTAAACAGGTTTTTGCAAAGGGTGAGGAAGCGTGGGGCGTAAATATTTTGGCCCGGGCGTTGGAAGAACCATTTCGCCGCATTGTAAAAAATGCGGGCAAAGATTCGCCGGCGGTTCAACTGACCAGAGCAAGTCGACAGGGAGCCGGGTTTGGCTACAACGCGCTCACCGGCGAAATTGTCAAGATGGCCGACGCCGGTATTCTGGATGCGGTGGGCGTGCTAAAGCTGGCCCTTCAAACCGCGGTCAGCGGCGCATCCATTGCCCTGACAACAGAAACAATGGTGCTCAACAGCAATCCGCAGGAAAGTCTGCAACCGTAGAAAATTCAAATTCGATAACACAGAAACGACATAAAAACAGGAGAGTGGAAGCAGGGAATTAGCGTCATACGCGTTCATATCGACAATTTTTATTCGATAATTGTGAATAGTGAATTTTTGCTTTTTTCATTAACAATTGACTATTCAAAATTCACCATTTTTTCAAGCACAGTCTCAGTGGCTCAAAATTTCGCGGTGCACGCATAGATTCCCCCCCCTCAATCCCCCCGGAGGAAGTTTAGTCCTCCCCCTCAAGAGGGGGACGCGAAGCGGAGGGGGCAAATTTGGATCTACTGAGTCTTGAAAAGAGACCAGACCCTAACCCCTGGCTCCTGCCCCCTAAACCCTATTTTCAGGAGTTGACCGTGGAATTAACCACCAAATGGCAACAAACAGGCCCTATCTCACCCGGAGGAACTGTTTGGAATATCAGCGGTACCGAACAAATTTGGCTGGCTACAGAAGCCGGGATCTTTATTCAAGCAGAGGCAGAGGATAATGCCTGGATACCGTTGGCGTCCGGGCAGCCGCTGCCACAAATCAATGCGCTGGTTGCCGATGGACAAGCGGTGTTGGCCGCAGATGCGCAGGGTCGAATTGTTTATTCCTTCAATGGGGGACAAAACTGGTACCAGGGGGAGCAGATTAGCTCAACGGGCGAACCGGTGACATGGCTGGCCATGGCCCCAAATTACCGGCAGACCGGCGTGGCCCTGGCTGCGACCGACGGTGGCGGAATTCTGCGCACCACCGACGGCGGCAGAAAATGGCAGCCGGCCAATTTTGGTCTCCAGGATTTTTCGGTGCAGGCCCTGGCCACAGCACCGGAGTGGGAACGTCGCGAAATTATTTTTGCCGCCACTACCCACGCTCTGTATCGCTCTCCCAATGGCGGGCGAGGCTGGAAACGGTTTGACAAAGGGCTGGAAGAGGTCGTGGTGCAATCGCTGGCTGTCAGTCCCACGTTTGATAAAGACAGAACCATTTTTGCCGGGACTGAAACCGGCGGGGTTTTTCGCTCAACCAACGGGGGAAAGGTGTGGCGCCCCATCCGGCAGGGACTCCCGGAAGAAGACGGCGAATTCTCGCCGGTCAATGCGCTGTGGCTGCATCCTGATTTTGCCGGGAGCGCCATTTGTGTGGCCGCGCTGGGCAACGGGCAAATCTTCCGGTCGCAGGATGGGGGGGATAGCTGGCAGAAGGTGGCTTCACCGGGAGCGGCGGTGATGTGCCTGGGCGGCACTGAAACGGACATTTTGGCCGGGCTTCACAAAAAAGGGTTATTAAAATCAACCGATGCCGGCCAGAGTTGGGAACCGATCCCGGCGTTTTCCGCGCGAGCCGTTACCCGCCTCTATAGCAGCAGCAACAACAGCGGCTTGTTTTCCTATGGCCCACTCGGTCAGACCTGGATCAGTAACGACACCGGCCAAAATTGGGAGTCGTTGTCGCTGCCGGGTGACATCCCGATTCTGGCCCTGGCTGCGGCCGGTACCGCCGGGCAAGAAACCTGTTTGTTGGTTGCCACGGCGGCAGGGCTACTGCGCACCGAAGATCGGGGCGAAAGCTGGCAAGCCGTACTGCCCAATTCAGAAGTGCTCTCGATTCATTTTTCAGCAACGTTTGCGGAGGATAATAAGGTCTGGGTTGGAACCAGCACCGGGGATGTGCAGGCATCGGCAGACGGTGGAAAAAGCTGGGAGGTGCTGCCCGCGCCTGCGCCTCAACCGGGGCGGCCGGTAGTGGCCATCAGCCTATTGCAGGGGCTGTTATCGGTGGCCACCTTTGCCCCGGATAGCGGGCAGGTGACGCTGTGGCGCTCCTCTGATTTTGGAGAAAGTTGGCAGCAGTGGCAGCAAGTGACCGCAAGCCGGCCTTCGGCTCATGTAAATTGGGTGGGACAAACTGCCATTGTGTGTGTGGACCGCCGTTGCTGGCGCAGCAGCGGCACCGGCTGGGAACGGGTGTTGGACACAGAACAACCGATTGTCCGGCTGGCCCGGTTGCCGGCAGAGAAAGGATTGTTGCTGCTCACCGCACGGCAGGTGTTCCACTCGACAGACGGGGTCAACTGGTCTGCGTGCGACGAAGGATTGCCTGAGCAGCAACTGCTGGATTTTGCGCTAACGCCCGGAGAAGATGGCGGTCAAATCGCCTCGATTCTAACCACCGGCGGCGTGATTTGGCAGCGGAAATTTTAATTTTAAACAGGCTGCTACGGAAGCGTTTCCAAAAAATCTACTTGGATATTTTTTGCATATCCCCCGAAATAGACCATTTCAATTTTAAGATGCTTGTTCAAACGTGACAGGCGAGATAAGTGTTGATTCCATTTTTTGCCTTGACAATTTGAAAGAATTGTTTATGATGTAGTATATAATTTGTAAATGATAATTGTTTGCAAATTTGCCAACTTGCCACCTCCTTATCTGATCCATAAGTTTCTAGTACCTTCGCATTTTTTGAGTGAAAAAATACCCCCTTTGCCGATACGGTGATTATTTAAATTTGTTAGCATAACATCACTATTTTTGGTTCTTTGGTAATTTCCGTGGTTGGTCTGTAAAAGGACTATTTTCGCCACAAATTAATACAAATTAACACGAAAAAGTAAAAAGATTAGTGAAATTAGTGTCAATTCATGGCAAGTTTTATCTTAACCACGGAAAGTCCTAAATATTCCTGTTTTTATCAAGACAAAGTTAATAGGAGGTATGCTTATTGGTGAATTGATTTTACTTTGGCATTTGAACCATTCCCCCTTTGAGAAGGCAAACTATCGGTCAAGGAACCGCTAATGGCGCCGGGAGGTGGAAGCGTATTCTTCGCTTTCCCCTTTGTTGCTGTACGCGGTATAGAGAGGAGAAGAAAACAATGAAGAAATTATTAAATTTTCTGGTCTTAATGGCACTTTTGGCATTAGCCGCATGCGGTCCCGCCGCCCCGGCGGAACAGGCAGCACCGGCCCAGGAAGAAGCAGCACCGGCCCAGGAAGAAGCAGCTCCGGCCCAGGAAGAAGC
>CAYWSS010000536.1:0-1774 GCA_964460505.1 uncultured Caldilineaceae bacterium
AACAGTCGCGGCCCCACTCATCAACGGCACCAATATTCTGTCTTTAAATTGCGAGAGATACAAATGCAAGTATTGCATATCCAAAACCGAATCGTCTTTGGAGGTCAGGGCTACAAGAATTGTTCCAAGCGCAAACTTTCCTTCATGATAATGAACATAATTGAGGCTGGCGTAACCGTGTCCTCTCGATGAGACCAATGGGATACACACAGCTTTCGTGTCAAACTGAAAAGTTTCACAGCTGCGGCGTTCCGCGCCAGTAGTCACCAAAGGGTATTCGCCCGGAATAGCTTTGGCTAAACCAGTTGCCCCTTTCTCAAAATTGCAGACATCTTTTAACAAGACACGTCGAAAACCAGCCACTACGCCAACTCCTTTCGAAGTTGAGCCAGCAAGGCATCGCTTTTGGCCAAGGATTTGTGCAGCAGGTCCAGCAGTTCGGCGCTGGTGTAGGTCTGTTCTTCTTCGGGCTGGTGAGGGTTTTTGATGTCCAGATTGTAGCCGCTGGCGATGATGGTCTGGATGTCCACTTGCCAGGCTTGTTCGTTGGCCTCGCGGTTGTGCCACCAGGCTTTCAGCGGGTCAAATTCACTCAACTGAATCGGTTTGGTTTTGGAGTAGGCTTTGTAGCCTTCCGGCAGCTTGTGCTCGTAATACCAAACGCTTGGGGTGGGTGCGCCTTTGGTGAAGAAAAGCAGGTTGGTGGCAACGGAAGCATAGGGCTGAAAAACAGAATTGGGCAGGCGGACGATGGTGTGCAAATTGCACTCTTCCAGCAATTTCCGGCGAATACGCTCTTTTACCCCATCGCCGGTCAGGGAGCCGTCGGGCAAAACAATGGCCGCCCGCCCGCCGTCTTTGAGCAGGCGCAGCATCAAAATCAAAAAGAGGTCGGCAGATTCTTTGGTGCGGTAGTTTTTGGGAAAGTTGTTTTCGTTGTTGTTGGAAACAACGCCCCCAAAGGGCGGATTGGCTAAAATGACGTCCACCTGGTCTTTGGCGCGGTATTCGGTCAGCGGACGGGCCAGCGAATCGTCGTATTTGATATTGGGCAGGTTGATGTCGTGCAAAATCAGGTTGGTGTTTGCCAGCAGGTAGGGCAACGGTTTGTATTCCCAGCCTGCCAAATTGTGCTGAATGGCTTGCCGTTGGGCCACGGTGGTGGCTTTCGCTTTCAAATGTTCCAACGCGGCAGTTAAAAAGCCGCCGGTGCCGCAGGCGGGGTCAAGGATTTTTTCGTGGAGTTGGGGATCGGTCAAATCGGTCAACAGTTGGGTGATAGCGCGAGGGGTGTAAAACTCGCCCAGCGTTCCGGCGCTTTGCAATTCTCCCAAAAACGATTCATAAATCTGACCAAAAACCTGTTTATCTTTGCTGTTGTTGAAGTCGATTTGATTGAGCTTGTTAATCACCTGCCGCAGATGGATACCGGATTTCATATAATTGTAATTATTGGCGAAGACTTCGCGCACCAGCAGGGCGCGCCCATTGCCGCCGGAAAGGTCAAGGTTTGCCAGCGTGGGGAAAAGGGTTCGGTCAACAAAAGCCAGCAGTTCGTCGCCGGTCATGCCTTCGTCGTCGCCCGCCCAGGCATCCCAATGCAGTTCGGGGGGAATGGGCGAAACGTAATCTTCCAAAATCAGTTCCAGTTCTTTGTCTTTATCGCTGAAGATTTTGAGGAAGAGCATCCAGCCCAGTTGCAGAATTCGCAGTTCATCACTGCCGGTGCCGATGTCTTGCCGCATAATGTTTCGGGTTGATTTTACAATGCCAC